>DAOUPF010000174.1 GCA_030626265.1 Sulfurovum sp. | reverse complement strand
GATTTAAATAACCATGGATTCCTCACTTCAAAAGGCAATCTAGATATCACAGCTGATAATGTGACAAACTATGCAGGCATAGCAGCAAATGTCAATCTGACTATCAATAGTAACAATCTGTATAACCATAATACGATTTATAGTGGATGGGACATGAACCTGTATACTGTTAACCTGCTTAGAAACTATGAAGATAGTGTTATATATGCAGGTCGCGACCTCACTATCGCCAAAGATGCCACTGGAGCAAAGACTCAGAAGATAGAGAATATTGTAGCTAGGATTGAGAGTGCCGGGGATATGAATATCTCGGCTGTGGAGTTGGATAATATAGGTGCAGTTGATATAAACTATACGGTTTATTATTATAATACTATTACTGAACAGAATATGACTAAAGAGGAGATGGAGGCTTGGATTGATGCGAGGGATGATTTTCATAGATGGAGTGGATCTCGAGGGGATGATTTTGGAAGATTAAATAATTGGCTTAGAAATTATAATCTTTATGACATAGTTGTAGATGAATATGGAGCCGCCCCTAGTAGAAGTGGGGGTGGTGCAAATTGGGTTGAATTTACTACATCAGTTGATGATAAGTCTAAAGTAAAAGAGTCTTTTATTACAAGTGGAAATAATTTAGAACTTAATGTGGATATACTTACTAATAAAGATGCTACTATTTCTACAACTAACAATATGACTTTGAATATTGGTGTATTACAAAATACGCCAAGGCAACAAGATGTAAGCATAATTGAAACTACACACTCAATGTCATGGAACTGGCAAGACAGAACATGGCCAAGAGATAACTATACAAACTTATACTCTTCATATCAAGAAGCAATTGTATCCACCCAAAGCGTCGGCGGCACCTCCCAAATCCTAGCAGGAGGCTCCATCACAGGAACCATAGATACACTAAACAATGGAACTATAGAAGATAGCGTAGCAGACCTAGCAGGCCCCCAAGGTACAGAGGCTATATCCACAGATACTCAAGCCACCACAGACACCCAAGACACAGTAGATACCACAGATACCACAGTAACCCAAGACCAAGTAGACACCCAAACAAATACTATAGATAATGACACCCAAGACGGTATAGAAAACAACACTCAAACCATAGCAGACGGGCAGGTTGTAGATACCCAAGACCCACAAGTAGAGACTCCATTTGTAGATCCTACACCACTAGCACCTACGCCACAAGTCTATGACCCTACCACCACACCCATAGAGCTACCAGATAACCCATACGGACTATATGTCACCAACCCAGATACAGCTGGCCCACTCATAGAGTCCAACCCAGAGTATGCAGACTATACAGAGTATGTCAGCTCACAGTATATGCTAGATCGTCTAGGGTATGATGGAACAGAGCAAACCAGAAGACTAGGTGATGCTATGTATGAGACACAGCTCATCCGTGATGCCATCATAGCCCTGACAGGACAACGCTTTATAGGAGATGCAAAGAGCGATAAAGAGCAATACACCAACCTCATGGATCACGCATATGTCTTTTCTGAAGCAATAACAGGACTAGAGATAGGAGTAGCCCCTACCAAAGAGCAACTATCCCATCTAAAAGAAGACATGGTATGGATGGAAGAAAAAACAGTCAATGGTATACAAGTCCTAGTCCCAGTACTCTACCTAGCTAGAGCATATGACAAACCAAATGGTGCCAATATCAATGCCGATAGTATCAACCTCACAGTAGATGGAGCTCTCTCTAATGCAGGCACTATCACCACAAGATCAGATATGACTCTACGCACTGGTACTACAACAAATGCCAGAGGAGATATCACCGCAGGTGCCAACATGAACATCACAGCCATAGGAGATATCAAAAACCTATCAGGCAAGATAGAGGGAGGAACTGTAACCCTATCTAGCTCACAGGGCAGTATCATAAACAAAACGCTGAGCAAAGAGATAAACCTAAAGCATAGCATAGGCACAGAGAGCTACACTTTCATAGATAAAACAGCCTCTATCACTGCTACTAAAGGCTCTATGCTGCTAACAGCAAATAAAGACATCACAAACACAGGAGCCGCTCTCACCTCAAAAGGAGCTATGACTCTCTCCGCAGAAAATATAAACATAGACACCCTCAAGGACAAGAGAGCTTATGACTATAAGTTTAGCAATGGGTACGCCAAAGGCAACTCTGTCAAACATATCCAAAGCACTATAGACGCAGGAGGACAACTCTCAGCCATAGCTACAAACGATGTCAACCTAGAAGCAGTGAAGATAAAAGCAGGTGATACATATATAAAATCGAAAAACAAAGTAAACATCACAGCAGTAGTAGATAGTAAGTACACAGAGTCACACTTTGAGGATAGTGGATTCCTATCTAGCTCTTCTGTCACAGACATGAGCCTAGCCCAAGAGGTAAAAAGTACAGATATCCAAACAACCAACCTAGTCATAGATGGTAAAAAAGGAGTCACCCTAGAGTCTATGACTGCTACTGCCACCAACTCAGCTCAGATTACCTCCAAAGAGGGAGATGTAGATTTCGTAGCAAAGAGCTATACAAATGCCCAGTTCCATGAAGAGACAAGCTCATTTTTAGGAGGACTGTTCTCAGAACGCACAGTAGACTCCATCTCAGAGACACTACTAGCAGACTCTTCCACAAAAGCCACAAACCAGATAATAGTCCAAGGTAAAAACATAAACATCACTGCCACAGATATCACTACAGAGAGAGGAAACATATTCCTAACAGCTGATGAGAAAGTATCTATCAAAGCAGGTATGGAGAGTAGAACCGAACAACACATCAAAGAGAAGTCAGGACTGTTCCAAGGTGGACATCTATGGCAAAAAACAAAAGATGAAGTAGCTACTTATGATGAGAGTGCTAAAGCATCTAATATTATAGCAGGTACTGCAAATATACCACCACCAGAACCAGTGGCAGGAGAAGATGGCACAGGAATAGGTGGCAGTGAGAAGGTAGCAGGTGCAGTAGATACCATCAAACATATACTACCAGCAGAGAAACCAACAGGCAGGCCAGCAGATGGCACAAGCAAAGAGCAGTGGGATGAACAGGTAGTAGAGAGCAAGGAGCAAGAAGTAGATAGTGAGGAGTATGTATCTAGCTCAGTCATCATAAACGCAGGTAGTGCAGAACTCATAGGCTCCAACATCATAGCTAGTGATCATATCATAGTAGATACAGATGTAGGTTCTATAGTAGTAAAAGAAGCCAAAGAGCAACATGGTAAAAAAGAGGTACACGAAGAGCTAAACATAGACCTCACGCTAAAAGCCAGTACTAGTAACGGCAAAGCCAAGCTCACCATAGCCACAGCAGAGTATGACAAGACAGAACTAGATGAACAGTCCACTACAAGTGCAAGCTCACAGATACAAGCAGGAGGTACAGTACAACTAACCTCAGTAGAAGATATCAAAATCCAAGGCTCCAATTTGAGTGCAGGTGGAGATGTCAACCTAGATGCTCAAGGCGACATACTCATCACTGAAGCTAAAGATACAACAGATACTACAATTGATGAGACACATATGGAGGCAGATGTCTCCATAGTAGTAGGAAACTCAGCAGCAGATGCAGTCACCGCAGCTAGCAACCTAAGTGATAGTACCAAAGCCCTCAAAAGAGCTAAAAGAGCCTATGATAAATATAAAACCAAACTAGCACAATACAAAGAAGACTATGAAGCAGGTATCATCTCCAAAGAGGACTATGACGAAGCTAAAGATGATATGATCTACTACAAAGCCAATGTAGTACTAGCCACCAAAGATGTAGTCACTGCTACTAAAAATGTAGCTAGTGCAGTAGAGGGAGCCGCAGGCTCTAGTCTAACAGCAGGGTTCTACGGTGGAGTAGAGATCAGTGCTAGTGGTAGTGAAACCCACACAGACAGCACAAACACCCAAAGTACAGCCAGCACCATCACCGCTGGCAACAACATCAACCTAGCCACAGGAGAGTTTGCTAGAGATGAAGAAGGCAACATACTGCGTGATGAGAATGGACAAGTAGTACATAAGAGCACCACAGGAGATACCCTAATCCAAGGCTCAGACCTAAACTCAGCCAACAGTAT
>DAOUPF010000047.1 GCA_030626265.1 Sulfurovum sp. | reverse complement strand
TAAGAATATCCATTTGGGCGATAACCGTTCTGCAATGAACAGAGCCGAGGTCTCTGCACTTCGTGTTGCTGTCACTATCGCAAGAGCAAGAGCAGAAGCAATGCTTAAACAGCCTTGACACTATCTATACCCACCCGTGGTACAAGCATCGTTATCAGAGAACCATTGTTCATGACTCCATCACTCCAAGAGGGGACAGCAAGCTTGTACCTCTTTACGTTCTTCCGTAATGGGACAACGGTACTCTTTCACTCGCTTATACCACAAACCCACCCTGTGTTTATTTGGATGCAATGATGGTCAAACGAATGCAGGCTCTTTTGATGAAATATATAGAATACTTGAGACCTAAGACGAGACCTATATGAAGCTTAAGAGCTGTGATGATGGTATGGTGGGTGTTTACTCTGGTGGAAGTGAGGGGAATTGAACCCCTGTCCTAAAATAGATAGAACTATGACTCTACATGCTTAGTCGGTGTTGTTAATTTTAATTAGGTTTTGTACTACACTCAAAACTTTGCCTAACGAGCTAAAATTCTCACCTTGTGGCATAGCTTCCACAGGGCATAGTCACCAGATGTGATACCCCAAGTGCCTAAGCACTTCCAACTAAATGGATTCCGATTAAGATGACACTCCTCGGCAGGGCAGTCCTCCGACGAATCGGGGTTAATGACTTACGCTACTGCGTAAGCTGGACGGTAATCTGTATTGTTTGCGTTTAAATGCGTTTGAGCCGCGTAACGGAATTGCTCAGTCCGACATGCACACAGCCCCGACTACTCCAGTCGAAACCAGGTCACCCCCATTTTTGTTTATTAGGAAGCAAATTATTATTTTTTTAATATAGCTCCTTAAAGGTGGGCAGATTTTAACACTTTTGGGTTATTTTGTCAAGACAAGATAACATAGTTCTATAAATAATCCGTTTTATGGTAAAATAATCCCTTTTATTTTTCATAAGGATATCTATCATGAGACACTTTTTGACACTATCAGACTTCAGCAAAGAAGAGCTACTGGAGATGGTGGAGCTAGCACGCAAGATAAAGACACAGACAAAGAAGAGAGAATTTGTACCATATATGGAGCATCAGACTCTAGGCATGATATTTGAGAAGAGTTCTACTAGGACTCGTGTGAGCTTTGAGACGGGTATATATCAGCTAGGAGGTATAGGGCTTTTCCTCTCTTCCAATGATATACAGCTGGGTCGTGGTGAGCCTATGAAGGATACAGATAGAGTGATATCTCGTATGGTAGATATGGTCATGATACGAACTTTCAAACAATCAGATATTGAAGAGTTTGCAGAGTATTCGAAAGTACCGGTTATCAATGGGCTGACAGATGACTTTCATCCAGTACAACTCATGACAGACTATCTCACTATGATAGAGTTTGCTAAAGATAAAGACCCTATAGTCGCATATGTCGGTGATGGTAACAATATGACACACTCATGGCTAATGTTGGCTGCTAAGCTTGGATTTGAGCTGAGGGTTGCTACTCCAAAAGGCTATGAGTGTGATGAAGAGATAGTCACACAAGCCTTAGATATGGCAAAGAGCAGTGGAGCTAAGCTAAGCTTTGGTAATGATCCCAAAGAAGCAGTAGCTGGTGCAGATGTAGTGACTACTGATACTTGGGTCTCTATGGGGCAAGAGGATGAAAAAAAGCAGAGACTTGAAGACTTTTCAGGGTATATTATTGACAGTACGATGATGTCAAATGCAAAAGATGATGCTATATTTTTACACTGTTTGCCAGCATATCGTGGACTTGAGGTGAGTGAGGATGTATTTGAGGCACATTCAGAGGTGATATTTACAGAAGCAGAGAACCGTCTACATATGCAAAAAGGTATAATGGTTTGGCTAGATTCCAAGCGTAATGATTAGAAAATATAAGGATAATTTATGAGCAATATTGATTTAGAAAAATTTAGCAAATACTCTAAGCCAGGGCCTAGATATACTAGCTACCCAACAGCATTGGAGTTTAACGACTCGTTTACATATGATACATATATCAAACATCTAGAAAATGGCACTGAGAAGATATCCCTATATATACATCTACCTTTTTGTAGGTCTGCTTGTTATTTCTGTGGGTGTAATGTTGTCTTCACATCCAAAGAAGAGAAGCTAAGTACATATATTGTGTATCTCAAAAAAGAGATTGATATATTGGTATCTCATTTAGATGTTTCTCGTGAAGTGATACAGTTTCACTTTGGTGGTGGAACACCGACATTTTACAAGGCTCATGAACTAGATGAGATAGTCTTATATGTCAAGTCAAAGTTTCCAAACTGGAGTGATGAAGCAGAGATCAGTTGTGAGATAGACCCTAGATTTTTCAATGAAGATCAGATGAAAGTATTTCAGAAGCATGGATTCAATCGTATCAGCTTTGGAGTGCAGGACTTTGACCCAAAGGTACAAAAAGAGATACACCGTATCCAGCCCTTTGATATCACCAAAGCAGCTGTAGATTTAGCAAGAGAGTATGGTATAGGTAGCATCAATGTGGATCTCATATATGGACTACCATATCAGACATTTGAGAGCTTCAAGAAAACACTAGAAGAGGCATTTAATCTAAATCCAAATCGCCTAGCAGTGTTCAACTATGCACATGTGCCTTGGCTCAAAAAGACTATGAGAAAGTTTGATGAGACTACCTTGCCTACGCCTGATGTCAAGCTAAAAATCTTTCAGTATACTATAGAGTTTTTTGAGAGCAATGGGTACAAAATGGTAGGTATGGATCACTTTGCCAAGCCAGATGATGAACTGTTTGGTGCTATTGCCAAAGGTGAACTGCATAGAAACTTCCAAGGATATACTACAAAAGGTGGAGCAAATCTAGTAGGCATTGGTCTTACTAGTATTGGTGAGGGAAGTAGATACTATGCACAAAATACAAAAGATATGAAGAGCTATCAAGAGGCTATTGATAATGGAAAACTACCTTTTGAAAAAGGTTTAGGTCTCAATGATGACGACTTCTTGAGAAAAGCAGTTATCATGGAGCTTATGGCAAACTTCTCTGTGGATATAGAGAGAGTAGAGAAGGAACATGGCATTGTATTTGCTGAGTATTTTGCAGATGCCGTAGCTGCCTTGGAGGAGTTTGTAGAAGCAGAGTTAGTTACTATGAGTGACAAACATATATCAGTCAGCCCAACAGGAACTCTACTGATACGAAATATAGCTATGCCATTTGATGCATATATGAATAAGTATGGTGGAAATAAAAAGAGTTTTTCAAAAACGGTATAATCCAGGATAAACTAAAAGGAAATTGGTGAAAAAAATCGAAGATATATTTAACTTCTCTGCTACTAGTGATGAGTGTATCAAGTGTGGTAAATGTATCCCCGTATGTACTATTCACCAAGTAAATCCAGATGAGACAACTTCACCTCGTGGATTTATCGAGCTTCTAGGAGCTTACAAGAGAGGTCATCTAGAGCTAGATAAGAATGCAAAAGATATATTTGAGAGCTGTTTTCTCTGTACTCAGTGTGTAGATGTGTGTCCAAATTCACTACCTACTGATATGATCATAGAAGAGGTGCGTGCAGATATAGCTGAAAAGTTTGGTATAGCATGGTTCAAAAAAGCATTTTTCACACTACTGCGTCACCGTAAGCTGATGGATATCATGATGAAGCTAGGCTATACATTTAGGACTTGTGGGTTCAGGGATGACACCAAGAGAGGTGGTATGATACCTAGATTTCCTATGCCTATCATCAAGAGTGGACGACTACTCCCCTCCCTTAGCAAAACAAGTTTCATGAATAAATATCCAGAAGAGATATCTCATGGAGGGAGGCGAAGAGTAGCTATCTTTATAGGCTGTCTTGGCAACTATAATTATACTGGCATTGGTGATAGTCTGATAGATATACTAGCAGAGCTAGAGATAGATGCATTTATCCCCAAAGAGCAGTCATGCTGTTCTGCTCCTGCATACTTTACTGGAGATTTTTATACAGTAGAGACACTTACTAAAAAAAATATAGAGTATTTTGAAACTTTTATAGATGATGTAGAGGCTATCATCATACCAGAGGCTACTTGTTCTGCTATGATAAAGCATGATTGGGAAGTTTTTTTACGTAATAAAGATATGCATGATTGGGCCGATCGTGCAAAAGAGTTAAACAGAAAGATATTTATGGCTACAGAGTGGCTAGAGAAAGAGACCAACCTAAAAGAGATACTAGCCAAAAGAGGCAAAAAAATAGAAGATACTATCACCTATCATGATGCTTGTCATGCTAACCTCATACAAGGAATCAGTAAAGAACCAAGAGTGTTACTATCTCAAAACTATGAGATAAAAGAGATGAGTGAGTCAGATAGATGTTGTGGCTTTGGTGGGGTGACTATGCAGACTGAAAAGTATCATCTAGCCGAAGCAGCTGGCAAGCCCAAGGCAGCTATGATAAAAGATACGGGAGCTACTATAGTCAGTGCAGAGTGTAGTGCTTGTCGTATGCAGATTAGCAATTCATTGCATCAGGCAGATATAGATGTGGTATTTAAAAATCCTGTGGAGTTGATAGCTGATGCACTAAAAGATTAGGCTACCCTAGAGTAATAACCTAATCATCAGTCATTCATCACAATCTCAAATACATTCTCTCCAGCTTTTCTGTCATAACGATAACGAAATATATATCCAAGTTTCTCAACGATATTATTGACAATATATAGTCCTAGACCAAATCCATGACTTCTCTTTTCATCTTGTGAAAATGGCTCCGTATAGAATGAAAATTCTTCCTTGAGTGGTTCTCCTTTTGATCTAACCTCTATACGATTTCCTATGCTGACTACAAAAACTTGTTTATTTTTACCATATTTTATACCATTGTCCATGAGATTTTTTAGGCTCAAAGCCAGTAGTTTTTTATCCGTAGAGAGTGGTCTATCTATGATATTTATAGCATAGTGTTCTTTGTCTGCCATTAGGACTTTTTCTGTTCTCTCCATAACATCATTTAGTGTAGTAGGCTCTATGTTTGGCTCAAAATTATACATAGTGATTCTCTCTACGTCAGCTAAGTCATTGATAAGCTCATTCATCCTCTCAAAAGCTCGGATTAGTATCTTTTTTGCCATTGGTTCATCAATAGTCTCTGCGATTATACGACCTTTGGTAATAGGAGTTTTGAGCTCATGCATAATGTTTCTCATAAATAGGTTCTTTGATGATATAAGTTGACGGATATGCCTTATGGCCTTATCAAAACTTTGAGCAATTTTACCTATCTCATCAGCACCTTGGTTGTCAATCTTGATATCCAAATCACCCTCACCAAACTGCTCTATCTGTTTATGTAGTCGTTTGAGAGGATATAATTTTTTGAGAATCATAAAGTAGATGAGTAAAAATAGCAACAGCATTGCAGAACCTATACCTACAACCAATTGATATATACCATCATAGTAGCTAGATTGGTTGTCTACAAACATTTGAGTGTATCCTAATCTCTGTACATAGATATAGTGATGCTCTGGAGTTTTAAATACACGAAACCTTCCGTATATCGTCTGCCCCTCAAAGATAGTCTCTCCAATCTTTTGTATCTTTGGCAGTATAGACTCGGTAGATATAGGCTCTATACGGTAGTCATTGTAGAACTGTTGCAGTTTCCACTCAGTCATATTTAAATCTTCACGAAAGAGGAATGAGTCAGATATTGGTTTGTACCTAGAGACTTTTTGTGGTTTTCTATCCTCTTCTGTGGCACCATGAAAGAAATAAAAAGCTACCATAAGTACAGAAAATACCAACAGAAACAGAGTATGTATAAAAGTAGTTACAGAGATATTTTTCATCTAGCTACTCAAACCCTATCTGTCAATAGATATCCTACACCACGGACAGGCTTGATATATGTATGCTCATCGTCTATAGCAGAAATCTTATTTCGAATTCGAGAGATGATGACATCTATGTTTTTTATAGAGCTCTCATCATCTATATGCTCACTCTCATAAATCAACTGCTCACGAGATACAGAACCATTTTTATGTTGTATGAGCATTGCAAGTACATCAAACTCTGCTGCTGTGAGGTCTAGCATAATATTTTTGAACTCTATTACTCTGCCTTTAATATCTAGAGAGAAAATCTCCTCTTTATCCTGCTTAGGTTCTGTGTTAACATTAGTTCTGCGAAGTATAGTTTTGATACGGGTGACTAACTCTCTAGGGTCATAAGGCTTTGGCATATAGTCATCAGCTCCCCTCTCTAATCCTATGACTTTATCCGTGATATCATCTCTAGCAGAGGAGATAATGATAGGTATATTTGAAGTCTCACGGATCTTTTGTACTACTTCTAACCCATCCATACCAGGCAGTGTCAAATCTAAGATTATCAGATCAAAATCATGTTGAGTCAATAGTGACATACCTAGATTAGGCTCTTCTGCTGATATCACTTCCATATCGTACTTTGTAAGATAGCTAGAGAGTATCATAGATAACTCTACATCATCCTCAATAATTAATATTTTCATTCAGGCTCCATTAAAATAATAGAGTATAATATCAAAATTAGTTAAATTGAAAGGTAAATATGGAGCGTTATAAAGTTGTAATATACCAAGAGGGTATGCTTGGCTCACTATTGCTAGGACAATCCAAGATAAATCCTGTGAGATTTACAGAGTTTTTAAATAAAAATGCCAGCAATGGTTGGGAAGTTGTCACAATGGAAAAGGATATTAGAAGAATGTTACTTTTTTTCAAACGAGAAGGATATGTAGTGATATTAAAAAGGAGTGCATCATGAATAGTATGAAATTTGCAAGTATCATCACTGGAGTTGTTTTGGCGATATACGCTATATTTTTACTAGCTCAGCTATGGGGTTCAGTAGTATCATGGGCAATATTCACCAAGATTACAATCACAGCAGCAGTAGTTGTAGTAGTAGTGTTAGGACTAGCCCTCCTATACAGAGAGTATGTAGAAGAGAAGTCTATGAAAGATGATAATTATTTAGACTAAATATTGTTCTCTCTCTGGACTTGATTATACTCTATATATATCTTGCTAGTAGCAAATAGGAATGTGGTGATAGCAGGGCCTACGATGGCTCCCCAGAAGCCGTAGCTAGTCATTCCTGCTATGATAGAGAAGAATATGATAATCTCATTGATACTGGTGCTGTTTTGTAGCAGATCCTCTTTGATTATCTTTATGATTATGGGTTTGATAAATGTATCTGCTATGATAGATATCATAATGATAGAGTATAGAGCTATGATGATAGCTGATTGGGAGCTTATCTCACTCCATGCATATAGGGATAGCGGTACCCAAAGTAATGCACCTCCTACTATAGGTACCAATGAAGCAAAACCATAAAGCACTCCAAATAGCAATCCATTGAAGCCAAAATAACTTACAAAAAATCCAAATAGTAGCCCTTCAAAAATAGCTGTAACTATGATAGAGTAAAAAACTACTTCCATAGTAGATGATACTTCATTCATCATCTGTATACTTTTCTCTTTGGATACTGGAATTAGTGATTTAAGTAGTTCGAAGAAGCGGTCACTGTAGTAGTTGATAACAGCATAAAATATAATGACCAAGACAACATCTTTTAAAAACCCTAAACCCACGCTTCCCATCTTGGTCACATAAAGAGATATCTCTTTGAGATACTCTGCTATCTTGTCAGTTCTTAGGTACTCATCTGCCCATACACTCACATATGGTATATCTGTTACAAGCTCTTTGGCTTTTGTGACTATCAGTCTGATAGTCTCTTGGTCTAGCTCACTTAAATATGCTACGCCCACAGTAGCAGCATATACAATAGGTGCTAAAATTAACATAATTAGGAGCACTACCATAACAAAAGTTGCCAGTTTGCTTGAGTTTAGTTTGTCTACAAAATAGTGGGTGAGGTTAAATGTCGCCATTACCATCAAGGCAGCTACAACAATAGGCAGTAAAAATGGCTGATATATAGAGTATGCAGCAAGTAGTGCAAGAGCAAAGAGTATGAGAATAAT
>DAOUPF010000097.1 GCA_030626265.1 Sulfurovum sp. | reverse complement strand
ATCTAGCAGGATTTCATCATATAGTAAACCGTGGAGTAAATAGAAGTAAAATATATAAAAATAGTGAAGATAAAGATAAGTTCCTTGAGATACTATGTAAAGCATGTAGAGTATACAAGGTAAATATACATGACTACTGCCTCATGGATAACCACTACCATATACTCATAGAGACTACTAGTGAAAACCTATCCCTGTTTATGAGACAGATAAACTCAAACTACGCTATATACTTCAATAAAAAGTATAAACGCTCAGGACACCTCTGGCAAGGAAGATACAGATCATGGTATATCATAAATGAAGAATACCTCTATACCACCTTTAGATATATAGAACATAACCCCATAAAAGCAAAAATGAGTAAAACTATAGGAGAGTATCCATATACACTACTATCAACCCTACTAAACAGATACCAAGAGATTATCCCATGTGCTAAACACTCAAAACTAATAAAAGAGTATCACTACGAAGGTATACAAGAGCTACTAGAAAAGCCACTCAGTAAAACAGAGCAAAAAGAGCTAGAGAGTGAGCAGAAAAAGAAGATAGTACATACAGAGCATGAGTTTAGGCAAGAGAAAGAAAAAACACTAGATGCCCACTTTGGAAACTATTCAAATAAAGAGGAGAGGAATATAGCTATATTAGAAGCAATAGATGATGGATATACACTAGCTGATATAGGAAGGTATCTAGGCATTACTGCTTCTGCTATATCTAAAGTAAGGGATAAGCATGAATAAAAGTTTGTTTTCTTCACCTGACCCTAAAGAGTGTGCTGTTAAAATTTTATTACTTGAAGATGATAAGCTTTTTAATGAAACGCTGCAAGATTTTTTAGAAGAGGATGGATTTAAAGTTTTTTGTACACTTGACCCATATACTGCTTTGGAGTTGACATATAAACATACTTTTGATTTATATCTATTTGATGTCAATTTGCCATATGAGAGTGGGTTTGATTTATTGGAAAAATTGCGAGATAGTGGAGATGTGACATCTACTATATTTTTGACATCCAGAGAAGATAAAGCATCATTAATAGAAGGTTTCACCGCAGGTGCAGATGATTATATACGTAAACCAGTGGATTTGGATGAGTTATCTATTCGTATCAAAGCTGTAGTTCGTCGTCAAGTGAGAGAAGAGTTGCTTTATATCGGTTCATATCAGCTGAATATATTGACTAAAGTATTGTATGATTCTACTAGTAAACAGTTGAATATTAGTCATAAAGCAGTGGAACTTCTAGTACTGTTATCTGGAGCAAATGGCAATCTAGTTAGTACAGATATGATAAAAAATAGACTTTGGTCAGCAGGTAAAAGCCCTAGTGATGGCTCACTGAGAGTATATATATCACAACTCAAAAAATATTTCCCTAATGCTATTATTAATATGCGTGGTATTGGATATATATTTGATAAGTCAAAGGTATAATAATCAAAAAATCATTAATTATTTCACTGTTTCTATTTGCAGTTGTCAATTTTTTGTTGCTTACTGTGCTGTATCTGTTTCTATCTCATTTAGGTTTTAGTCAGTTAAATTTCATCATAGCTTCTGTGATGTTTGTATTGGCATCAGGATTATCTGGTTATATAGTTATACTAGACTTAGTAGAACAAAAAGAGAGCCAAGATGAGAGACTATCACATATCACAAGAGAAATCCTTCATGAGATAAACTTACCTCTATCTACCATAGATGCCAATGCCTCAATGCTCAAAAAAACCATCTCTGATATAAAAAATCAAAAACGCTTATCACGTATAGGAGCAGCTACTATCCGTCTAAGACGACTATATGAGGAGCTGTCATATAGCATCAGAAAAGAGATACTACCTATAGAAAAAGAGATTTTTGACGTAGCACAAGTGATAACTGAGAGAGTAGCATTACTCCAAGAGTTAGGTCGAAATAGCTTTGAAGTGTCTACAGAGATTACTATGATAGAGGTAGATAAGATAGGGCTAGAGCAAGTGCTCGACAATATACTAGAAAATGCTATGAAGTTTTCAGATCTTGATAAAGATATAACAGTATCTTTGTCAGACAGTATATTGGATATCCGTGATAGTGGAGCAGGTATGGATGAGACACAGATACTACGGATATATGAGAGATATTATCAGTATGATGGTAGTATAGGTGGAGAGGGCATAGGTATGGCACTAGTTAAGAGATACTGCGATAAGGCAGATATCGGTATAAAAATTACATCCAAAATAGGAGAGGGCACTTTGGTTGCACTGAATTTTCAGAGAGTTGTTGACTGATAGTCCAATGCAACTTTCCTCACAACCCCACTTATTTAGTCATATTATCTAAAATTATTTCAGACATTTTATTGGCATTGTTAAATACATCTTCAGCACTTTTATTAATAAGAGCAGGGGTCTTCAAATCAGGAAGATCCCCTACTATCTTAAAGTATTTAAGTTTTATATCACAGTCATCTAGAAGTTTTTTAAATACAGGATCTTTGACAAAAGAAGATTTTTTTAGTATCGCAACAGAATTTGTATAAATTTTTACTCCATTATTCCAGTGTTCTTCAATAGTAGGATCATCTAAATCCCATAGTCTCATCATGTAGTGGGATGAGAGCCTTCTCGCAGATGCACCTATCTCTATGGAGGCATTTAGATTATCACTGTTTTTTACTTTCATCTTATCTAGAAGATATTTTTTCATAGCTGACATCTCTTTGATGACAGAACGGATATTACCATGAATGAATATAGCATTATCTTTCATACTCTCTTTGCCTACATGCTCTAGAGCAGTATGAAGTGCTTTATTGACTGGTTTCCATGCTACTCTACTCTTGGCTACACTTTTTTGGATAAATTCATCTTGGAAGTCTTTCTCTACAGTATCTAGTAGGGTTTCATATTCCAATATACTGGCTTTTAGTTTCTCATCAGGATGACGAAATGATACATTCATACCCAATAGAGAGTAAGTCTCAAGCATGGCTCTTATATTAGACATTTGTCCACCAAACCCTAAAACAGCATCCAGATTCTTTTTAAGTTCATTACCTTGAATATTAATAGTATTTAGAATAAGCACTAAGCCCAAAAAACTAACTTTTTTAAATAGTTTCATCAAAAATCCTTTATAACAAAAAATATCTGAGAAAAAATACAAGAGGACAAATAAGAATAGAAAATTGCAAATCTCATTTGGTAACCTGTCAATCTCAGAGAGACACATGGCTTTCCGTCCCTACTTCGCAGTAAGTTTGGCTATATAGAGTATATCATTTTTATTTTTTGTTGTCAATAGAGAAGAAAAATGATATAGATGATTTAAGTATATAGCAGTTACGATATGAACATATATGTATATATAGGATAATTTTAGTCTGATTAAAGAAGATTTATCTTATAATACATTCAAATATATCATATAATTTAAGATTATAAAAGGATAACAGATGATACCATTTTCAGATGAAGAGCTTTATTTTGCAGTGAAAAATACTCTTCCGCAAGTTAGTACTTATGTCAACTCTCATGGAGGAGGCATTAGTCTCTTGGGAGTAAAAGACTCTGTAATATACATAGAGTTAGTAGGCACATGTAGTGGATGTTCAATGAGCTTAATGACCACCAATATGGTAGTCAGAAGAGAGCTTAGAAATCTGATTCACCCTGAGCTTTTGGTAATCAATGTAGATGGAAAAGCAGAAAATGAACTTCCTAATAGTTATTTCGCTCCAGTAGAAGAGCCAAAGCCACCAAAAGAAAGCATTATGAGTAAAGTAAAAAAAATATTTGCTTGAAAATATTAAGTTGATTTAAATAAGGTAAAACGCTAGATGAAGAGGAGTATTTTCTACTAGGATACCTATAGACCCAAATAATTTGGGGCTTTTTGTAGTAAACTGGTTAAAGTAAAGGTGAGATAAAATCAGGCTGGATGAAGTCTAGTCAAGATGAGGTAAATAAAAAAAGTTAGATAATAGGTTTTTATATAAGAATTAAGATGATTTATGTCAATATAAACAGATATCAAATATACTATTATAAATAAAAAAAGAGTCTTATATTGCCTATAGAAAATATCATTCGCTCATTGAATTTTTTTAGCTCTTTAAATGAAGAGCAGATAGATAAGCTTATCTCTATCTGTTCTATAAGGAACTACAAGAATGAGTATGTATTGCATTATGAAAAAAGTAAAACAGATAGACTTCTTTTTTTGGTAGATGGTCTGGCTAAGGCATACAAAATTGATAAACATGGTAATGAAACTTTCCTATATCATATATATGCAGATAGAATAGTTTCTGAATTATCTACATTTGAAGATGATTATTTGATTTCTTACTCGAACATTATATTGATTGAAGACTCCAAAATATTAAGCATAGAATATCCTAAGTTCAAAGAGCACTTTTTGGATAATGGAGTTTTATGTACCGAACTTGCCAAAGAGATAATAATACAATCAAAGCAGTTACAGGACTTAGTTGATAGAGAGTTTATCTTTGATTCTGTATCAAAAGTTGCTATGATGTTAGCTACGGATATTGGTATGTTTAACAAACTCAAGAGGTATGATGT
The DNA here is from genome assembly GCA_030626265.1 of Sulfurovum sp. GTDB lineage: Bacteria > Campylobacterota > Campylobacteria > Campylobacterales > Sulfurovaceae > JAAXPZ01. Next base: position 1,366 of record DAOUPF010000097.1, on the reverse strand, counting down.
ATCTGCCATGCTCCACATGCAACCAGCAACTCTATCTCGGGTATTGAATAGATTAAAGAGAGATGGTATCATCGATATCTTTCATGGAGAGGTTAAAGTACTTCAGAGAGTTCAGTTAGAAAAAATATATAAGGAGCTAGAAGATGAATAAGATAAAAGTGGTTGGTGTTTTGATATTTTTGCTATCTATATTTTTAGCTCTGCTCTTTAACTATATCTCCACTCAAAACAGAGCCAATATAACTTCACTAGGTGTTATCAATGAACAAAAATCATACACTCAAGAGATATCAAAGTCTATATTGTATCTTCATAGAAATAGAGGTGGTTCATCTAAAGAGCTAGATATAAATATAGAGAAATTCTTGGAAAACAAATCTCATAAAGAAGAAGGAATAAATAAAAATGATGCTGTTGTAAAACTATGGAATGAGTTTTATCTCTCTGTAGAAAAATTTAAAGAGCAACAAAAAGTCACTACTACATACGGTTCAATGGTAACAGAGGAGGTTGTGAATAATATATATAATAAAAACCTCAAACTAATAATGGAGTTTGATAAGTTTATCAATCAGCATCAAAAAGATCATTGCAAAACTATAAGTATCTACAAAAATATACAGTATCTGCTATTTTTTATCTTGATTTCTCTACTTATCTATCTATTTACTCAAGTAAGGGAAGTGATAGCATTTATACAAAAATTTACTACAACTTCAGAAAATATTATACAAAGCTCTACTATACAAGGACTTGAACCGATAGAAGAGATTGAGGCGGATGAAGGCTTAATAGAAGCTACTAAAAACTTTAATCATTTAGTAGATAAGATTAATAGCTCTATAGAGTACTCTACTAAGTCCATAGAACATACAACAGAAGCCCTTGAAGAGGTAGAGAAAAATATAGAGGACTTTATCTCTTTGTTATCTAAAATGCAAGATGAAGAGGGAGAAGAGCTATCACAAAAAGAAGATGTGGTTATTGATTCTTTGGACACTCTGATGAACTTGACTGATAAACTAACAAATATCAAAAAAGATTTAGAAAAATTGATTAAATGTTAAAAAGATTTAACAATTTGACCTAGGTCATATTTTAATACTTCCAAATATACTATAATCATTTCGTTAAGTATTGTTACAAAGGCGTTGTTTTGTAATAAACTTAAAAAAATCTAAGGAGAAAAGATGAATTATAAGTTGAATAAAATTTCAGCACTCTTACTAGGTTCTACAATAGCTGCTTCAACAGCTTTTGGTGCAGGGGCTTTGGAAAAAGTAATGAAAGAGAGAGGCTTAACGGAAAACGATGTTATCCGTGCCGCAAAAACATATCTACCATCTGGTGGTAGAGATGAGTTCTT
>DAOUPF010000084.1 GCA_030626265.1 Sulfurovum sp. | reverse complement strand
TGTAGTGATAGAGGATATATCTGAGCTAAATAATAGCTCTTTTGACTTCTTTTTTGTAGACGAGAGAGGAGGGCTTTTACAGCAGGGCATAGAGATACTAGAGCAGCTTGATGAGTGTAGAAGCATTTTGATTTATAGTGAACTATCCAATGGTTATGAACTTTTTGATATGAAGATAAAGAAGCCATTTTTGCCATCGGATATACAAGCTATACTCCTAGATAAGTATGAAGATGAGAGTACCTCCCAAGAGCAGAGAGTACTCAATCTAGAAGATATAGAAGAGATAAAGAGTTTGCTAGAAGATGACGAATTTGAGATTGGTATAAAAAATAATCTAGCTACTGCCAATATAGATATCAGCAGAAAAGAAAAAAAGAAAAAAAAGAAACATAAAATAATAAGTGGAGAGAAGTTTTTGCAGACTATATTAAAAATGAATAGAAAAGATACTCGAGAGTTATTGAGTGATGCAGAAGTTACTATCACTATCAAGTTCCCAAAGGTCAAATAATGAAAAGTGCTATATTAATACTATCAGGTCCTAGTGGTGCAGGTAAGAGTAGTATCATCTCAGCTGCAGCTGATAAGATAGGTGATTTTTACTTCTCCATATCTTCTACATCACGACAGCCAAGAGAGGGTGAGGTAGATGGTAGAGACTATCACTTTGTAGACAAAGAAGAGTTTGAGAGAGGTATAGAGTCTGGAGATTTTCTTGAGTATGCAGTGGTACATGGTAACTACTATGGTACATCACTCAAGCTTGTACGTGAGGCACTGGATGCTGGTAGATTGGTAATATTTGATATAGATGTTCAAGGATATCATTTGGCAAAAGCCAAGATGGGTGATTTGATCACTTCAGCATTTATATTGCCCCCATCATTGAGTGAACTTGAATATCGTCTGAAGGCTCGTGCTACAGATAGAGATGATGTCATCTCCAAAAGAGTTGAAAATGCCAAAAAAGAGATAAAAGAGATAGGGGCTTATGACTTTGTAATAGTCAATGATGATTTGGATAGGGCAGCAGGGGAGTTTGTGGCTGTTGCCAATGCTGCTAGGCTGAAACTCAGTAACAAAGAGAGAGAACTGTTTGTTAAAAACTGGTTATCGAGCTAATATTTATACTATTTTAGTATAATAAGTAAAATTAATTTCTATTTATATAGATAACAAAAGGATATATATGGGTATGCCAGGCGGATGGGAGCTTATGTTAGTTGTTGGAGTTGTAGTACTTCTCTTTGGAGGAAAGAAGATTCCTGAACTAGCAAAAGGTCTTGGAAAAGGAATAAAAGATTTCAAAAAAGCGGTAAAAGAGGACGATACAGTAGCCGATAGTGCCAAAGAGATCGAAGATAAAGCAGATGAAGTTGCAGAAGTAACTACAGAGGTCACAGAGAAAAAAACCGAAAACGCGTAGTCACTCTAGCTCATTAGAGCAGAGCTGTATTTGCCCTTTTCGGGCACAATCCAAACAATAAGAGAACAGTGTATGAATATAAAAAAACAGCTAAATGAGCTCATATCTACAGCCCTAAGTAATAGTGGTATAGAGGTTGAATTGGTTCGAGTCAATGATGCTAGCAAAGTAGAGTTCGGTGACTATCAGTTCAATGGTATCATGCCATTGGCAAAGCCATTGAGAAGAAATCCTAGAGAGATCGCTATACAGGTGGTTGAGAATATGCCACAAAGCGAAATGATAGACAAACTAGAAATTGCAGGTCCTGGATTTATCAATATCTGGCTTAGCCCTGATTGGATAGCAAAACAGCTACAGAGTGTAAGCTCAAGCGATAGACTCTCAGTAGGAAAAAAAGAGGTAGCTACAAAAGTAGTAGTAGATTACTCTAGCCACAATATGGCAAAACAGATGCATGTAGGACATTTACGCTCTACTATCATCGGTGATACGTTATCTAAACTTTTTATATTTTTAGGTGATGATGTAATACGCCAAAATCATATAGGAGACTGGGGTACACAGTTTGGTATGCTGATTGCATATCTAGAGGAGCTTGGTGTAGGAGTCGGTGATTCTCTGAGTGACTTAGAGCAGTTTTACAAAGATGCAAAAGTACGATTTGATAGTGATGAGAACTTTGCAAATATAGCTAGAGAGTATGTAGTCAAGTTGCAGAGTGGAAATACCCATTGTTTGGGGCTTTGGCAACAATTTATAGATATGTCACTAGGGCATTGTGAAGAGGTATATGATACTCTTGGCATATCACTCTCTCGTGATGATGTACGAGCTGAGAGTAGCTATAACAGTGAGCTATCTAATATAGTTACAGAGCTTAAAGAGAGTGATATATTGGTTGAGAGTGATGGTGCTCAGTGTATATTTGTAGAGGGCAATGAGACGCCTATTATCATCCAAAAAAGTGATGGAGGTTTTCTCTATGCTACTACTGACTTAGCAGCGATTAGATATAGGGCAAAAGATTTAGATGCAAAACGAATATCTTATGTGGTAGATGCTAGGCAGTCTGGGCATTTCAAGCAGATATTTGATGTAGCTAGAAGAGCAGGATTTGTAGATGAAGATGTCTCTTTGGAGCATGTCTCCTTTGGTATGATGCTTGATAAGAGTGGACGACCATTTAAGACACGAGATGGTGGTACAGTAAAGCTGATAGATTTACTAGAGGAAGCAGTATCACGAGCAAAGAGTATGATGTCACAGAGAGATACGAGTAGTACAGATATAGATACTGCAGCTCATATAGTAGGTATAGGTGCTGTCAAGTATGCAGAGTTATCAGTAAATCGAGAGTCTAACTATATATTTGACTGGGATAGAATGCTTAGCTTTGAGGGCAATACAGCACTATATCTCCAGTATGCATATGCTCGTATCCAGTCTATATTTAGAAAATATGGTGCTCAGATAGATGGTAGTATTATACTAGAAGATGATCTAGAGAAAAGACTAGGGTTAAGTTTGCTTAGATTTGATGATGTGTTGGTGGGAGCTGCAAATGAGTCTATGCCTCACTATATATCGAGCTATCTCTATAATCTTACAACACTTTTCATGAAGTTTTATGAGCAAAACCCTATACTCAAAGATGGGGTTAGTGAAGAGACTAGAGATAGCCGCTTGATGCTAGCAAAGCTAGTAGCAGATACTATCAAACAGGGCTTAGATATATTGGGTATCAAAGTCTTGGATAGGCTGTAGGGAATGAAAGCTTTTATTGTATTAGTTGTCATAGCTACACTAGCTATCATTATCTTTCAATACATCAAAAGCAAGAATCTAAAAAAACTTCTCATCGCTTTAGCTTCTTTTGGGCTTATAGTCTCACTAGGGGTTATGGGAAATCTGACAAGACCAATCATCCCCATATTTTTAGCACACATAGTGCTACTAATAGTCTCTTGGGGAGGCTTGATGTTTTATCTTTGGAGAGAGAGATACTACTGGTGGGTTATACTCTCTCCTATTGTTACTATAGCACTATTTTTGATCCTAGAGATACTCACAGGGTCTGGACATGAATATTTAACCCAAAATATGCAATAGAGATTACAAAATTAGTACAAGTCATTGTATCTAGAGCATTCACAAGAAATCATCGCTTAACCTTTGGGTTAAACTTAAATTTCTTGTAAACACCCTAAATACAAGCACTAAATACTATTTTTACAATTCTATTGCATGCTTCGGGTTTATCATAAAATATAAGGAAAAATTACATTGATACAACAGCAACTTCAAGGGCTTATTAGAAAGCTCATAGGTACACTCAAATCAGAGGAGGACTTGAATGTAGTCCTAAAAGCAAGACTTACCAAGAGAGAGTATAAAATTCTCAAAGCATGGGTAGAAGATATCTCTGTAAAAGACATCTGTGAAAAGATATCTTTGAGTAAAGAAGATTATGAAAAACTCTCTGCTAAGCTTATCAAAAAGTTAAATCAGGAGAAGCTTAAGCAGGAGCTAGTGCAGTAATATGCTACTCTTTGCCTGCTTGTAGCTCTGTGAGCTCACTCAAGAACTTCTCTATAGAGTAGTGTTCTCTATATGCAGGAGTCATGATATGTACAATGATGTCTCCCAAATCCACTACTACCCAATCAGGGCTCTCATCTACACCTAAGAACTCTTCACCTTTAGGTTTGAGCTCATTTTTGAGGTGCTCATATAGAGCTTGAGTATGTTTGCCTCCAAATGAGTTGGCTATCACCACCTCTTTGGCTATATAGTCTGTACCAGCTAGGTCAAATACCTCTATCTCTTCGGCTTTTTTGTTGTCCAATACGCTTACAATAGCGTCAACTCTCTCTTTGATTGTCATCTGTTTCCTTCTGTTTTATTATTTCTTTTACATCTATTAGTATGCGTTTATCAATTAACTCTTGGGCTTTACCCTGTCTTATATCTGTAGAGCTGATAGGCATATCAAGCTCTATGGCTTTGTACTTCTTGAGCATAGAGTAGTCAATATCACTATCTCTTGTAAAGATAAGCCAAGTGATAGCTTCATTTATTTTATCAAAGTCTTTCCATTTGTCAATAGAGACAAGATTGTCAGAACCAATGACAAGATACTTTACATCATACTCTTTGCCCAAATGAGTCAAAGTCTCTATAGTATATACAGAACGCCCTTCTAAAATCTCAAAATTACTCACTATTACTTTTGACTCAGTAAATATCTTTTGACACCATTCAAGTCTTTTTTCAGTTGAGGCCAGAGTGCTTTTTTTGAAAGGGTTCAAGAAAGCTGGCATGACTATAAGATTATCTATATCAGGTAATGCTGCTGCTTTTTTGACGATTGCTTGATGCCCAACGTGAGGTGGATCGAAACTTCCGCCAAACAGTGCAACCGTAGGCTTTTTTTTAACCAAGCAATAACCTCTAATCTAGTAAAATATTCCATAATTTTAGCAAAAATAATAAGGAATCAAGTTGAAAACAATTAAAGACTTAGATATTGATGGAAAATGCGTATTTATCAGATGTGACTTTAATGTTCCCAAAGATGAGTTTGAAAATATTACAGATGATCGACGAATAAGAGCAGCATTACAAACAATTCGTTACTGTATTGATAGAGGATGTAGAGTGATATTGGGTTCTCACTTTGAGAGACCAGAAGCTGGTATTTTTGAAGAAAAATACTCTCTAGGGACGGTAAATAGAAGACTTGATATACTTTTGAAGATAAAAAATAGACTGTTGTTTGATGACTCTAAGACAGGAGGGGTAGTGACTCCTAAGGCAAAAGAGCTTGCAGCCTCTCTGGAGGCTGGAGATGTATTGTTGCTGGAGAATCTTCGCTTTGATGCAGGTGAGACTATAAATGATCCAGCATTTGCTAAAGAGTTGGCAGATTTGTGTGATATATATATCAATGATGCTTTTGGAGCTTGTCACCGTAAACATGCCTCTATACATGCAATCGCAGACTATTTTGACACAGAGTCAAAAGCGGCAGGGTTTTTGCTTGCCAAAGAGGTCAGTTTTTTCTCTAAAGTTTTAGATAATCCAACTAGACCATTTGTTGCAGTTGTTGGTGGTAGTAAAGTATCTGGTAAACTTCAAGCTCTCAATAAGTTAATAGACAAAGTAGATAAGATTATCATCGGTGGTGGTATGGCATTTACTTTTCTAAAAGCCATGGGATACGAGATAGGTAATTCACTAGTAGAGAATGATTTACTTGATGAAGCAAATAGCATTATGGCAAAAGCACATGAGAAAAAGGTCAAGTTTTACTTGCCAGTAGATTTGGTAGTTGCTCCAGAGTTTAGTGAAAATACAACGGTTAAGTATCTGCCAACACAAGAAATCCCAGTAGGCTGGATGGGCTTGGATATAGGGCCTGCAAGTACAAGGCTCTTTAGAGAAGTGCTAAATGATGCACAGACTATCATCTGGAATGGACCTATGGGTGTATATGAGATGGATAAGTTTGCCAAAGGATCTACCAAGATGTCTCATTACATAGCAGAGACTCATGCCACTACAATTGTAGGTGGTGGAGATACAGCTGATGTAGCTGCAAGAGCAGGTGATGTAGATGAGATGACTTTTGTGAGTACTGGTGGTGGAGCAAGCCTGAAGCTAATAGAGGGTGAAAAGTTACCAGGTATTGAAGCACTGGAATAAAGTAGGAATTAGTAGTTAGAAATTAGAAATTAGAAATTAGAAATTATAGAAAAGGATTGTTATGATTTTTGCGGCAAATTTTAAGACAAATCATACAAGGGCTAGTACAAAAGCCTATATGATTGAACTAGAGAAAAAAGTGTCTGATAAGAGAGATGAAGATAGAGTTATTATATTTCCTCCAGCTACGGCACTTGATAGATATGAGGGAGATTTTACAGTAGGTGCTCAAAATGCATATCCTGCTATCAGCGGGGCATATACTGGGGAGATAGGTGTATCACAGCTTGATGAGTTTGGTATACGTACTATACTTATAGGTCA
>DAOUPF010000052.1 GCA_030626265.1 Sulfurovum sp. | reverse complement strand
CTTCATTAGTAGAGATACTATGGGTATCAGCTACAGGAGGATTATTTATTGAGCCTCCCCCTCCGCTACAACCTATCATGGAAACAAAGATCAAAATAAGAAAAAACCAGACTACATTCTTTTGAACTACTTTCATTTTCTACTCCATACTTTCATTAAAACTAAAATATTAAGAGGTTATAATTTATATGTTGTTTTGAATAAGATAATCTATGATATATCCTGAAATAAATATACCCCCACCATGACCTATTATATCATAAATATAAGGAATACTAAGAATTTTTTACTGATGATAGATATGTTACTGCTTTAACGCTTTAACCAACCATCTGCTATAATTACCCAATTAATTTTAAGGACAAAATATGGCAACAGTAGGAATGGGTGATATCAAAAAGGGTCTTAGACTTGAGATAAATGGGAATCCTTTTAGGGTAGCAGACTTTCAGCATGTCAAGCCTGGTAAAGGTGCAGCATTTGTACGTACAAAGATCAAAAACTTAGCCACAGGAAAACTGATAGACAAGACAGTTCATGCTGGAGACAAATTTGATGTACCAGATCTAGTACAGAGTACTATGCAGTATCTTTATGATGATGGAGAGATGCTACAGTTCATGGATACTACTACTTATGATCAGATAGGTATATTGAGAGAGCAGGTTGGTGAAGATACATTTAGCTTCATGGTAGATGGTATGGAAGTGGAAATTCTATTTCACAATGGCAAAGCGATTACAGTAGAGGTACCACAGACTGTAGTACTCAAGATAGTAGAGACTCCACCAAACTTCAAAGGTGACTCCCAAGGTGGTAAAAAACCAGCAACCCTAGAGAGTGGGGCAGTTGTGCAAGTACCTTTCCATATAATGGAAGGTGAGATGATAAAGGTAGATACGGTAGAGAAAAAATACCTAGAAAAAGCAAAATAGATCGTTTATTTTACTGCATCTTTGAGGGAGTTTGCTTAGTCACTTACTGTTAGTAAGCTCCTTCGCAACAACCCTCAAATCTACAGCAAACTAAAATAGCTATAGAGTTTTGGAAGTGAATGCTTTAGCTTCACATACCTCCACTTCCTATGGTTCTTATAAAATCACTCACTATACTGCTATCATTTGATAAAATTTATAGCAAACTAAATGGGTTATTGAATTTCTGATATAATTATCCTAGAAATTTTACAGGGAGAGTATAATGGCTACAGCATTGGTATTGCTAGCAGAGGGCTTTGAGGAGATAGAGGCGGTATCTATCATAGATATACTCAGGCGTGGTGGTGTTGAGGTACATAGTGCTTATCTGGATGGTGAGCTTAGCTCAGAGCTAGTCACTGGTGCAAATGGTATCACTATCAAAGCAGACATATCACTAAAAGTGGCTTTGGCAGATGACTATGATATCGTAGTTCTACCTGGTGGTTGGGATGGTACAAATCGTATAGCAGAGAATCCACTAGCTCAAACTGTCATCAAAAGATTTGCAAGTGATGGCAAATGGGTAGCTGCTATGTGTGCTGCACCATATGCACTACATGTCGCAGGAGTACTAAGCAAGAGATATACTTGCTACCCATCTGTAGAAGAGCAGATACGACCAGAGGATAGAGTAGCAGATGAGAAGGTAGTGATAGATGGCAAAGTCATCACTTCACAAGGACCTGGGACTGCTATCTGTTTTGGGCTGGAGATTGTTAGGCAGATAGTAGGAGTAGAGAGCTACAGTGCTGTCAAAGAGGGCACACTTTCAACTTTTTGTTGATTAAATTAAAATTAAACTTAGGAGAGAGAATGAAGAAATCGATATTTAAAACAGTACTATCAGTGATGCTACTAATGAGTGTGGTAAGTTATGCTAAGGTATCCATAGAGGATAGAAAAGTATCTTTTGAGAAGAAGATGGATGCTATTAGTGGTATGGGATTTGATGTTAGTAAAACAGGTAATAACTACATACTGACTATAAAAGATGCCAAGATGGCAACCTCTGCTATGTTAAGTTTTGCTAGTATGAATACGCTTGATGTAAACTCTAGAGGGAAGATAGAGGATGCTATAGCAAAAGCAAAAGTAGGTGTAGAGATAGATTGGGATAAGTATAACGCAAATATTGAAGGTAGTGTATCTGTATACTTTTTAGGTACTGGTAAAGAGAGTGATCCTATCAAGAAAATGATATCTGATAAGAAGATAGGAGCTTACTTGAGCTTTGATGCTAATGATATGATGGCAAAATTAGATATAAAAGATATAGATGAAAAAATAGTAGATGGTTTAAATAGCATACATATCGTGCTCAAAAATGCGGGTATAGATATAGTCAAAGCTCCAAGCAAAGAGTCTCCAAGTAGAGAGTTTACTCTAAAAGGTGGAGAGTTTACATATGATATAGAGAACAATGGTACAAAAGAGATCTCATTTGGCTATAAAAAGCCTATCTGTGAAGTTAAGAAGAGTAATGAATATACAGGAACACAAAATTGTAAATTCCCTACTATAGAGATTAAGGGTGGAGACCATAGTGATAGTGGTTCTGTAGTATTTAAAGATACTTCTTTTGATTATATTGTAGCAGTAGACAATAAAAAGGTGAAATCTAATATTTCATTTAAAATGCCAGATATAGATATCAAGATTAAAGATGCACTAGATGATATAGTAGTACAGCTGAAAAACTTGGAGCTTAGTGCCAATACAGATGGTATAGATGAATCTATGATGAAAAAGCTTTATAGTATAGCAAGTACTCCATCTAAGGATATCAATAAAACAATTATAAAATCTATAGAGCTTATTGGAGAGTTTTTCAAGAGTGGAATGTCATTTGATTATAAAGGGTCACTAGCCTCTGTATATGGAAAATCAAAGACTACAGTCTTTACACTAAAAGATTTTTTAGAAGAGGGTGGTGGATCATTTGGAAAAACAATAAATTTCAAAGATATAGTTACTATAGCAAATATAAATGTAAAAGATATAGATTCATCCTCTCAAGTGTTTGAAATGAATGGTTTTAGATATGGGTTTGAGATGAAGGATATGTATAACTTTTTCCCTGCATTTATGGAAATTGGGATGAAAGCGGTTCAGCAGAATCCTCAGGATCTGAACTTCACAAAAGAAAATGAAGAAAAATTTGTAGCAATAGGTGCTAAAATAGTAAATGATGGATTTGGCTTATCACTCTCTCCCGTTGGTATAGACTCAATCTTTATCCAAGATATAAATGGTCTGAAGCTAGGTAAAATAGATTTAGATATAGAGGCAAGACTAAATAAAAATGATATCAAGATGGATAGCCCTATGGGACCTATGTTGCTACTGTCATTTCTACAAGCAGACGGAAAGCTAGTACTGAGCAAAGCTGACCTTGATAGTATGTCAAATAACTTTCCACCATCTGTAATGGCTATGGTGATGATGTATGCCAAGTATGAGGGGGACAAAGCAGTATTTGTACTCAAATTTGAGAATGGGCAACTGATGGTAAATGATAAGCCAGTGATGTAAAGTAAGGCCTCTTGGGGGCTTTACACTTGACCTATATTTATTAACCCTCTCTTTACAAAAACTTCGATATATTCTTTTATAATTTCTAGTCAAAAGGCTCTATATGTCCACTTCGCAATTTACTCATCTACATCTGCATACAGAATACTCACTACTAGATGGTGCAAACAAGATAAAGGTATTAGCAAAGCGATTAAAAGAGCTAGGTATGGACTCAGTGGCCATGACTGATCATGGCAATATGTTTGGTACTATCGACTTCTATAATGCTATGAGAGCAGAAGGTATCAAGCCAATCATAGGTATGGAGGCATATCTGCACAATGAAGATGATATCGCTGACAAGTCAGTTCGTCACAGATTTCATATCTGCCTGTATGCCAAAAATGAGGTAGGGTACAAAAATCTGATGTATCTAAGCTCTCAGGCATATGTCAATGGTTTTTACTATTATCCTCGTATCAACAAAAAAATGTTATTTGAGCATAGTGAGGGGATTATCTGCTCTTCTGCTTGTCTACAAGGAGAGATAAACTGGAATCTAAATCTCTCAGATAGAAACCTAAAGTTTGGAGCCAAAGGATATGATGAAGCCAAGAGAGTAGCTCTCGAGTATAAAGAGCAGTTTGGAGATGATTTTTATATCGAGATTATGCGTCATGGTATAGGAGATCAGCACAAGATAGACAAGCAAATTATTCAGATAGCACAAGAGACAGGTATCAAGCTTCTAGCTACCAATGATACACACTACACACTACAGAAAAATGCTGATGCTCAAGAGGCTATCATGTGTATAGCCATGAATAAACTCTATGATGATCCCAATCGTCTGCGTCACTCAGTACATGAATTTTATCTAAAGAGCCCAGAGCAGATGGCAAGGTTGTTTGCTGATATCCCTGAAGCTATAGAAAATACCCAAGATATAGCCAACAAATGTAACCTAGAGATAAAGCTAGGAGATCCAACCCCTCCTAACTTTAAGTTCGCGCGAGAAAAAGCGGCAGATATAGACTTAGAGCTTCCATATCCCGATGAAGAGTACTCTCTAGAGAATGACAAGGTACTCTTCATAGAGATGTCCAAGAGAGGGCTAGAAGAGAGATTAGAGATAGTGCCAAAAGAGCGTCATGAAGAGTATAGAGAGAGGCTAGCAGTAGAGATAGAGATCATCAACAACATGAAGTTCCCAGGATATATGCTCATAGTATGGGAGTTTGTAGATGCAGCGAAAAAGATGGATATACCAGTAGGTCCTGGGCGTGGGTCTGCGGCTGGATCTCTCGTGGCATATTCACTGCATATAACAGATATAGACCCTATCCCTTATGGACTGCTATTTGAGCGATTTCTCAATCCAGAGAGAGTATCTATGCCTGATATTGATATGGATTTTTGTCAGGCAAGACGACAAGAGATACTAGACTATGTGGTAGATAAGTATGGACGGCATAATGTTGCACAGATTATCACCTTTGGAAAGTTGCTTGCCAAAGGGGTCATTCGTGATGTAGCTAGAGTACTAGACATGCCATACTCAAAAGCAGATGCTATGGCAAAGCTCATCCCTGATGAGCTAGGTATCAATCTAGAAAAATCATATGAAAAAGAGCCCAAGATTAGAGAGCTTATAGAGAATGACCCACAGGCAAAACGAACCTGGGAGTATGCCCTAGCTCTAGAGGGACTGAATCGTAATGCTGGTACACATGCAGCAGGAGTAGTGATATCCAATGAGCCTCTATGGGAAAAGACACCATTGTTTAAGCCCTCTGGACTAGATACTCTAGCTACTCAGTATAGTGGAAAATATGTTGAAGATGTAGACCTGATAAAGTTTGACTTTCTTGGACTGAAGACACTGACAGTCATCGAAGAGGCAAATAAACTAGTAGAAAAAAGACATGGCAAGAGAGTAGATTTTATCAAAGAGGATATCAATGATAAGGGAGTGTATGACTATATAGGCACAGGAGATACTCTAGGGCTGTTTCAGATAGAGTCCTCTGGTATGAGAGATCTGGCCAAAAAGCTAAAGCCAGATGGCTTCAATGATGTTATTGCTATGCTAGCACTTTACCGTCCTGGACCTATGGAGTCAGGCATGTTAGATGACTTTGTAGAGAGAAAGCACGGCAGAGCAGAGATTACCTATACATTCCCAGAGCTTGAACCCATACTCAAAGCCACATATGGTGTCATCGTATACCAAGAGCAAGTCATGCAGATAGTCCAAACCATAGGTGGATTTAGCCTAGGTGGAGCTGACCTAGTACGTCGTGGTATGGGTAAAAAAGATCAAGAGCTACTGGATAAACTCAAAGATGAGTTTGCAGAGGGAGCACAGAAAAATGGATTTGATAGAGCTAAATCTGAAGAGTTGTTTGATTTGATTTTGAAGTTTGCAGGATATGGATTTAACAAATCACACTCTGCTGCGTATGCGATGATAACTTTCTATACCTCATTTTTAAAACACTACTATCCATCAGAGTTTATGGCGGCGATTTTGACTCTAGAGAAGAGCAATACTGATAAGGTTGTCAAGTATGTAGATGAGCTCAAACGAATGGGCATCAAGCTACTCCCACCAGATATTAACAAATCAGGACTTGTATTTGAAGCACGGCAGATAGATGGTGATGAGGTGGTCATGTTCGGTATGGGTGCTATCAAAGGTGCAGGAGATATCGCGATAAACACTATGTTGGAGGCTAGGGGAGATGTACCATTTAAAGATTTTTCTGACTTTGTATCACGTATAGACTCAAGTAAAGTAAATAAAAAGGTCATAGAATCACTCATCAAAGCAGGGGCATTGGATGATTTTGGCTACTCTAGAAAATCGATGCTTTCTCAGATAGAAGATATAATAGATACAGCCAAAAAAGCAGGAGAAGCCAAGAAGCAAGCAGAGACTTCTTTATGGGGTGATAGTGAAGAGATGACTAGTGTTACATTAGATATCACACATATGGATGAATTTCAACCTATGGAGATATTGGAGTTTGAAAAAGAGTCTCTAGGCTTTTATGTATCTGGACATCCTCTGGATAAATATCGTGAGATATTAGATGAGATAGACTATACACTAAGCTCTGAGATAGATGATTTGGCTGATGGCTCTCAAGCTCTGTTTATCGGTCGTATAGAGAGTATCACAGAGAAGATATCTAAAAAAGGGACAAAGTTTGGTATAGCCAATATCATGGATCTGCGTGGAAATATAGAGATAATGCTTTTCGAGAATAGACTCAAAGAGATAGAGGAGAATTTTGATATTACAAAACCAATATCCTTTAAAGTTAAGATAGGGAAAGATGGCAACTTTACACGGATGAATATCACCAAAATATCTTCTTTAAAAGATGCAAAAAAGTCCAAAGTAAAGGTAACAAAAGAGCAGATACATACACCAGAGCCAGAACAGCCACCACTAATCCTAGCTCTGAACCTTATGGCAGATCCAAAGATAGCAGAAGATCTCATGTGCTTAGTTCAAAAATACCCAGGAAATCGCCCACTAGAACTTCATATCAAGAGCAAGTTAGCAGATGTGATAATAGAGAGCAAGATAAAGGTGAGTGAGTCTATACTAGATGAGGCTAGAGGGCTAGGTGTTTACATGCCAGGGGAGTTAGTGATAGAGGCATAACACAATCCCTCCACAAACTTATCATACAATGCAACTATATAAAATCAAAAAGGACAAAAAATGAAAAGATTTATCTCAGCTATAAAAGTAGCAGCATTTATGTTTGTGGGTCTCAGTGTAGTAGCATCTGCACAGCAAGCTCCAAGTATACAACCTCTAAAAGCAAGTAAGATTCAAAATATGGATAAGAAGTTGACCAAACGAAAAACGATAAAGAGAAGCTTTAAAAGCCAAAGAGAGTTTAAAAGAACAAAACAAAAGAGAAGAGCTCCCCAAAATAGAACTATAAAGAGAGCAGAAAGAAGAGTTAATAGTGACAATAGAACCAATGATATCTTTAATGGTAGAAGAGTTAAGAGAGTTGAAGAAAGACGATATGTAGAAGATGACTACAGGTATGAAGATAACTGGAATTATCCTCGAACTAGACAGCAAGGATACCACAATTTCAAGAGAGGCTGGTACTTGGCATACCGATATGATAGAGCTTCATTCAATGATAAATATGGCTATCACTATGGATATTTCAATAGACATGGATTCTATTTTGATGGTCTGTTTTATGCCTATGATAGATACTATAGATACAAAGATAGAATTAGAGGGAGAGGTGCATTTGACAATAAATACTATATGCCAGCAAATTATAATTACTATGGCTTTGCAGCTCCGAGACTCAATAGATTGCCAAATAGAAGATAACTTCACTCTCGTTGATTGGGCTACGTAGTATCTGTAGCTCAATTGATGTATCGGTCTGCTTCT
>DAOUPF010000135.1 GCA_030626265.1 Sulfurovum sp. | reverse complement strand
TGTCTTTGTCTACAACGATTCTAGTAGCTTGTCCTAGCTGGTCTAGAGTAGCTTTTTCTAGAGAAAGTCCAAGCTCTTCAGTGATAAGTGTAACACCTGTTAGTATAGCGATATCTTTTAGCATCTCTTTTTTACGATCACCAAAACCTGGTGCCTTTACTGCAGCGATGTTTAGTACACCCTTTAGACGATTTAGCACTAGAGTTGTTAGTGCTTCACCCTCTACATCATCAGCGATGATAAGAAGTGGTCTACCACTCTGCTGAGTCTGCTCTAGTAATGGCACTAGGTCTTTGAGTGAGCTTATCTTTGAATCTGTGAGTAGAATCAATGGACTGTCCATCTCTGTAGTCATCTTCTCAGAGTTAGTTATAAAGTATGGAGATAGATATCCACGATCAAACTGCATACCCTCGACAACTTCTAGCTCATCATTGATACCTTTTGCTTCCTCTACTGTGATTACGCCATCTTTGCCTACTTTTTCCATAGCCTCTGCTATTAGATTACCTATCTTTTCATCACTGTTTGCAGAGATTGTTGCTACTTGAGCTATCTCTTTTTTGCCTTTAACTTCTTGGCTGATAGCTTTTAGCTCTTCGATGATAGCAGCTGAAGCTTTGTCCATACCTCTTTGTACTTCGATAGGATTTGCTCCTGCTGTGATATTACGAAGACCCTCTTTGAAAATAGAGTGAGCTAAGACAGTAGCAGTGGTTGTACCATCACCTGCTTCATCAGCAGTGTTGGATGCTACTTCTTTTACTAGTTGAGCACCCATATTCTCTAGTACATTCTCTAGCTCTATCTCTCTAGCTACTGATACACCATCTTTTGTGATGCTAGGAGCTCCAAAACTTTTTTGGATAAGTACATTTCGTCCTCTAGGACCCATTGTTACTTTGACTGCATCTGCTAGTTTACTTACACCTGTATATAGACCGTTTCTTGCTTTATCTGAAAAAAATATCTCTTTTGCCATTTTTTATTCCTTATACTATATTATTGTTATTTTAGAATACCTAGAATATCATCACTATTTAAAATGAGATAATCTACGCCATCTAGTGAAAGAGTACTACCACCATATTTGCCAAATACTACTGTATCTCCATCGTTGATACCTTCTTCTTTAGCATCTGGGCCTACTGCCACTACTTTGCCTTGTTGAGGCTTCTCTTTTGCATTATCTGGGATAATGATACCTGAAGCAGTCGTTGTTACTTCTTCTTCTCTCTCTACCAACACTCTATTTGCTAATGGTTGAAAATTCATTGTAAATCCTTCTATTATATATATTTTACGGCATTTTAGTCAGTTTTTCTAAAAAAGTCAATAAATATGAGTAAAAACAGATAAATATTGAGTCAATATGACTAAAGTTTATTTAGTTATAATAGTTATATATATAAATAATAAAAGAAATTTCACATACTATGCTGACTTTTAATAATATATTTGGTAATATTCCGTCTCTTTACATAAGTGGCAAGGTAGCTCAGCTGGTTAGAGCGCTGGTCTCATAAGCCGGAGGTCGTGGATTCGAGTTCCACTCTTGCTACCACTTAACTCCCTATATAAATGTTAAAAGTATTTTACAACTCTCCACCACTAATAATATCAATACCAAACTTATCCCTTAACTTTTTACATTGACTTAGATAGCTTTTATTGTTGATTTAATACTCAAATAAATAATTCAGACCCGAAATTTTGGTATGAAGTCCCTTATTAAGACAAATATATAGATAAAAATACATTTTTAATATTTTTTACCATCAAAAATTAACTTTTTAAGATTAATTAATATAAAAATGTGATATTCTACATAAAATAAGTTGTAAACACATACTGTAAGGAGTATAAAATGTTAAAAAAAGTTATTTCGGTAGCTCTAGTATTTGGAGCGATCACTTTTTTGAGTGCTGGTGATAACACTCGTAGTATTAATGAAACGAGTGAAGTATTTATAGGTTTAGAAGTTGGAGCAACCTTTGTTCAAGGTGATTCAGTTTTGGATTTGAATCATGAAGGTTCAGGTGCATCTATTGGATTTAGACTAGGTGCACAAAATGAGCAATGGCGTTCTATGTTAATATTTGATTATTTTGATAGTGAGGATGATGACCAAAACTATGAGAGAACAATGATACAGGTAGACTATTATATAATGCCATCTAACTTTACTACAGTTGCATTTAGACCATATATTGGTATAAATGGTGGGTATTTGAACTATGAATCTAGTATTGTTGATGAGAGTGGATTTACATTTGGTGCTCAGGTTGGATTTACCGCTGATGTATCAAATTCAGTAGATTTAGACATAGCCTATAGATATTCTGTAGCAAACCCAGACGAGCTTGATAATATAGGGAATCTTATAGTTGGTATTAACTACCTTTATTAGTCATAGATTTATTACTTAAAATTAGAGGAGTTATAATGAAAAATAGTATCTTAATAGTATTGATTTCTACATTGGTTTTTATATTGAGTGGTTGTGGAAGTAATGATAAAATAGATGGAAATATAGGAGGAACCACTGTAGTTGGTAATGTAACTGCAACTCTTCAGAGTATTGTAATTGATAAAGCTACAGGTGATATTATCGCGAATGTTAATTTAACAAGTATGTATGATAATCCTGTGGTAGTTACTCTAGATGGTATGAATGTAGCATTGGGTGGGTGTTTACTTGATTCAAGTTCTGTATCTATTTCTCCTGATACAGTTACTTTGGATGCTATAGAACCAAGCAAAGAGATTATTCTTAGGGGAACATTGGCTGATTCATCATGTATACCAACCTCATATCAAGTATCAGGAACAAATACTATTGTAAAAGATGGAGAGACTACCATAGAGGCATTTACCACTCCTATGATAGATATAGCTTTATTGGATATTGCTTTTGTTGATGCATCTGCATTTGTACTGGAAGTTATAGACAAACAAGTTAGTTCTAATGTATCTGGTGAAGAAAAAATAATCAGAGTACACTTAAGTCAAGGCAGTATAGGTAGCAAAGATAGAAACATAGTAATGTCAAGTACAGTTACTAATGGTTCGTTCTTAAGTAGCACTACCAAAACTGATGATGCAGGTGATGTGATATTTACTTATGTTGCACCAACACCTATGGTAGACAGTAACTTTACCGTCCAATTTTGCCTTGAGGAAGATACCACGATTTGTGATGTAGCTAATATAACTTTAACTACAGGTGAAATAGTTCTTCCTGTAGATCCTATAGACGAAATAAACTACTTTATAACATTTACTCCAGAGGGTGGTGTCTATAACATGAGTATTGATTCTAGAAATAATGCTCTTGTGAGTCTTATAGATAAAGATACAGGATTATCTATCCCTGATAATAGAATTAAGAGTATTTATGTTAAATCAAAAGATACTAGTGTACTAAAGCTTACACCAGAAGGTGGAGGAACACCAGAGGCTAGTGTAATATTTGGTACAGGCAGGAATGATGTATTTGTGCTTATGAGTTCGGATAAACAAAATTCGGGATTGGCTCCTATAGAGATAGTGATAGAGTATTATAATTTAAATGGTATATTGCAAACAAGAGGTCAACTATTTTCTATGGCTGTACTATCTGGTGCACCTACAGCATTTTCTATCAATGATAATGGTGTGAGCTATAATTTTGATACAAAACAGTTTGAGCATAAATTTTTAATCCAGTCTACAGATGCAAGTGGTAATCCCATCAGTACAACAGGAGTTATTAATGTAAGTGCAATGGCAAGCTTTGCAAAAGACAGCACAGGTAGAGAGATGCTGTATGGAAGACATGCAAATCAAGATGATGGTATAAGTGCTACATTGACACCAAACAATGACAAAGCTACACTTGAACTGTCAGGGCTTGCTCCTTTTAACTCTAATGATATCAAATTAAATAGAGCATTTGTAGCAGTATTTGGAGATGTTGAAACATATGAAGCAAATGGTAAGTGGAATATAGAGAGCATAGCTTCAACAAATACATTAAATCTAAATAATATGTATTATGGAGATATGTATGCAGAGTTAGGTATGGCTATAGGGTATAACTATAGAGATAAGTTCTGTACAAGTGCATATGAAGAATCAGTAGTTGTTGTGGACTCTACAGATGGAACATATCAGCTTGATGATGAGGGAAAAGCAGTTGTAACACTTAAACATGATGCATATATGATAGGTAAAAGGGCAATGGTTCTTGTAAATATGACTGGACTAAATCCAAATACAGGGGAAATACAACGTAGTGGTGAAGTTCATTCAGTTACTTTGTCTAGCTCTTTTGGGATGAAAGGTGCATCTACGTCTGTGCCAAAGGGAGCAACAAACTTTTTTGTTATGATTGAAGGTATGATAGATACAGGTACTACTGATGTGTTCCCTTTAATAAATTCTACATTTGGCTGTGGTATTGAGTTCTCAAATGCTAATTATGCTACAACTCCAGAGGTAATATTTAGAAATGATCCAGCATCATGTGATGCTATGGGACATGCTTTTATGTATTTTTATGTAAATGGTGATCCTGAAAAAGATGGCTCAGTAACCTTCACAGATTGCAAGCAGAGTTTCCTACCCAATTATTAATTTTATCTGCTAAGGAAATATGCCTTAGCAGATGCATGCTTCTCTTTAAAAACTTTCCACTATAATCTCATAAACATTACAAACTAGGCAAATCCAATGATAGACTTAAAATATCTCCAAAAAAACTTTGATGAAGTAAGTTTAAAGCTTCAAAAAAAAGGTGTAGATAGTGATGCACTTGAAAATCTCCAAACTCTTTTTACGACTCTAAAAGAAGCTAATGCTAAACTAGAAGCAGCAAAAGCAGAGCAGAATGCTATGTCAAAACTTTTTGGGCAGTATATGCGAGAAAAGAAAGACATAACAGAGCTTAAAGCAAAGGTAGATGCAAATAAAGAAGCCATGATTCCTCT
>DAOUPF010000456.1 GCA_030626265.1 Sulfurovum sp. | reverse complement strand
CCAAGTTGTACTGTAGATACATAAGCTCCATCAGCTTTAATGACTGGGTAGCCGTCAATAGCCTCATCTATGGTCTTAGCCCATTCTGCACTATCTGGAGATACTCCATTAGACTCTGGTGTAATACCGTTCCTACCAAGCTCTGCCATCATCCATGATCTATCCTCTTGGTCAGCTACATTCATTATAGACATACCCTTAGAGTTCTTAATACCTAATGACTTGTATATCTCTGGGTTAGTCTTGAAACGTGACTTGAATACCTTTAGAGCCTCTGAACGATCTTTAGAGTTAGTAGGTCTGTTAAGACCATTAATCTCTTTATTCATAGTGACTCCATTAGCCTTCTGCATTTGAGCATTTTGATGCTGTACAGTCTTCTCCAACTTAGCTATCTGCTCAGTTGTACCATTAACATCATTATAAGCCATATTCAGTAGTTTATTCTCTGTATCAGCCTTCTGTATCTGCTGCTCACGCATCTTAGCCTCATTATCCATTTGACGCTGTTTATTAGCTCTGTCTTTAGGGTCTTGTATTGCTTTATCAGCGAAGGCATAGCCTCCTTGTAGTCCTTTAACGAATGCATTAGCACCCTGTCCTCCATAACCGCTAGCCATTTTGACCTCCTTGAGGTAGCCCTAAAGTAGGCGACTTTGGTCCAGTAGACCCTTCTTGTGGAGCTTGAGACCCTTGGTTAGGGTTGCCTCCTGGGCTACCTCCAGCTCCGTTATTGCCTCCCATAGCCGCACCCATTATAGCCTGTAAGTCTCCACCTACCATAGCTAGTCTTGGGTCTATAGAACCATTCTCTATACCCATAGCCGTTTCCATTAGGAGTCGTGCTATCTCTAGAGAGTGCTTAGTACCGAATTCAGATACCATCATAGCTAACGTTCTAAGGTAAGCTGCTGGGTTAGTCTGCATTAGTATCTGACCAGCTGGACCATTAACGAATGTCTCCATTAGTAGCTGGTTACGCTCATCTGCGTTCTGCCCATCCGATGCTACAACCTTAATATCTACCTCACTATAGGCTATAGATGTATCAGGTTGGTTAAGAGGAGTCATCATATATGCCCCATCTTTATCCTGCATAGGCTTACCATTCTTATCTAACTCTTCATCCCACACTAGGGTAGTCACCATAACACCCTCTGGAGTAACTTCTCCAGTAGGCATCTGTAGTGGTTTATTAATCTCTACATAGTGAGCAGAGTTCAAAGGGTCTGCAATTCTAAATACTTGTTCTGCTGTATAAAACTGCTTGGTCAAGGCTACTATATCAGTAGCTATCATCTTAAACATATACTGTACTCTACTAGT
>DAOUPF010000271.1 GCA_030626265.1 Sulfurovum sp. | reverse complement strand
ACCTCTCTTGTTATCTATTTTTTTAGCCAACATGGTCTTATTTTGGACCACTACCTTTTTGGCTCTTAGTCTAGATCCTGACCTTATAGAACTACCTGCAACTGCTGGAGCCCCTAGGAATATTAAGGGCATTACTGCATTTAAAATCTTTCTATTTGCTTTCATACTATCTCCTCCTTAAAATCAAATATATGTCTTATCAGACTACTGTTTCCCTGCAACAACTCTGGGGCAATTGCATCTGGAATCACCGCCACATCATAGATTTGCTCAACATCTCCTTCAAACTTGATATGTCCCACTTCACTACCATCCTCTAGGTTGACAACCCAGATACCACTAAAAGTCTCTTCATACTCTTTGTTTAGGGGGATTGGGTTTTTTATCTCACTTGCTCTACTTTTGGAAAGCCCTACGAACATAAGACCTCCATAAAAGTTTACACCTCTTGTAAACCCTTGGAGTTTTATAAGCTCTCTCTTCTCTTTTGTTTTTGGATCATATCTCCACACCTGCCCTGTACCTGATTCACACACATAAACAAACCCTCTATAGTACCTAGGAGAGTGAGGCATTATCATCCCCTCTAGCAAGACCTCATTAGTATCGATATCTATGAGGGTGCCATCATGCTTGTTCTCTTTTGTCCATGAGTCTCTCTCATCAAATCGGTTAAAAGTGGTCACATACTTAGGTCTACCATCTCTCATAGCCATTCCATTGAGATGACATCTATCCTCAGGAACTAATTCACTGATAAATGGCGGTTTCCACTTCGCTACAAAGCTACAATCAGGACTAAGTGTCGACAGACAAGAGAAAGTAGAGTTGACCACCCACAGCCCCTCATCTCCCCAAGCAATATCATGAATATTTATCATCCCAGTAGTGATAGAGGCTCTTGGCAGATAGAGAGCATCAGCTTTTTTAAGCTCATCTATCTCTTTTTTTCTGTGCTTCCTAAGCTCTTCCATTCGCTCCTTGTCTTTCTCTAATACCTTTTTAGTAAATTTCTGCTCACTATCCAGGCTACCCTCTTTGATTTGAGCCAAGATACTATCACTTCTTTTGAACTCCAACACTTGTGAAAATGTACCCAAAGTAATCCTATGCTCATCAGCATAGATACCCATAGGTCTAGGATAGTGCTTGAAATGAGTCTCGATCTTCTCTCCGTCACTTCGCACAAAAAAGACCCGTGCCGTCTGATAAGAAGTGACTGCTAGAGAGATATTTAGCTTCTCAAATATTTTTGGTAGATTATCAGTGTAGCTAGAGCTAAAATCAAATTTTTTCTCATCATTACTATTTTCTGTCAAATTGAAGTCATACTTCCATACAGTTTGGTTCTTGTTGTTATCTGGTTCTTGTTGCCATCCACTATTTTCAAAATAGTGTTTCATTACTCTTTTGTCAAATTTTTTATTTTCAACTTCAAAGATAATACCTTTATAGGGATTATTTTCAATATTTGTCTGTGCTTTTTTTTCAAAAGAGCTTTTTGTAAAATCAAAAACTTTTTTCCATAGATAAAGTCGTGAAGATTTAGGCGTAATATGCATTCGTCCATAAAGATAAATCTCTTTTTGATATATCCGTTCAAGGAGAGTACAAACGCCAATGACATGATTATGTTCATCTAGCATCAAAACAGCAACCTCTGCTACTCGCCTTAAAGCCTCCTTTTGTCTCAATATCTTATTACCTATCCAATAGTTGATGATATATTGATCATAATCACGAATGCTATATATATCATAGAGTGTAATATTTTTATAAGTTGTTTTATCAAAGAAGTGTTGGATATTACACATCGAACTATCTTGTTCTGTCAATTTATTTTCCAAAAAAATCTTCCTTTAGCCAAGTTATAATTATTTTACTATTTACTTCCTTGTTTTTTGCCATTTTTAGAGCCAACAGTCCACTGAGAATAGAAGCTGTTGCTGATGTCCCACCAAAAAATCCATAGCTATTCCCTTTTGTAGTTCGTACACCACTTGGGAGTATAAAATCTACAGATTTCCCATAGTTACTATACTTTTGAGTTGTACCTACTACAACAACTTCGTTAATGGAAGCTTCAGTTGAGTATGGCAAGATCTGCTCTGTACTATTCCCTGCTGAAAAAACAATTGCTGTGCCTTTACCATCTCGTCCTCTTTTTGCTATATCTGTGATCACATCGTAAAAAGGCTCTAAAAGTACAGGTGATTTCCAACTACAGTTAATGATATCTGCTTTTGCCAAATTTGCCACGGTAAAAGCCAAGATAGTTTCTGAGGTTAAATTACTCACCTGTCGTATGGCTATCATCTCTGCATCTGGTGCGATACCATCGATACCTATACCATTGTGCCTAGCAAAAATAACTCCAGCTACCTGTGTACCGTGTCTATCCAATGCTATTTTTGGAGAAGAGTTAAGTCGCTTTTGTTCTACATCATACTCAAAAGCTATATCAACCCCTTTTAAATCCTCGTGATTTAGATTAAATCCATCATCTATAATGGCTATTTTAACCCCTTCTCCCTTAGTGATTTTCCAAATATCTTTTAGATTATATCTAGAGACTAAATCTTGCCCTTCTCTTCTATTATTCTCTCTTTTTTGTAAGATGTCAGGCTGAGCATAGATGATAAACTCTTTTTTTGAAAGCTCAACTGCATAACTCAAGGCATTACTACTCTCAACTAAAAATAGATTACTACTTTCTAAAAAAGCTATCTGTTTTATTGGTTGATTGAGTCTCTTTTTTAACTGCTTTTTTGAAAGTTTTGTTTTTACGATTACACTTGACATAATCTGAAAGTTTGAGCAGACTTTTTTATCAAAATTCTCAATACATACCTCTTTTGAAAAGAGTTGAATAGATAAAAATACTATAATTAATAATTTCACAAATAAGATCTTTT
>DAOUPF010000287.1 GCA_030626265.1 Sulfurovum sp. | reverse complement strand
TAAATTTTTTGAAGATAACAACGCCATTGGTTCCACCAAAACCAAATGAGTTACTCATGACAACATTTAAGTCTGCTTCTCTAGCCTCATTTGGTACATAGTCTAGATCACAATTTTCATCAGGCGTAGTAGCATTGATAGTAGGAGGGATAATACCTTTATCCATAGCCATAATAGATATGATAGCTTCCATAGATCCAGCAGCTCCTAGACAGTGCCCTATCTGACCTTTTGTTGAGCTCACTAGTGGGCAATTCTCTTTGCCACCAAACAGCTCTTTGAGTGCTGCTGTTTCATTTTTGTCATTTACTGGAGTTGATGTACCATGTGCATTGACATAGTCTACTTTTGGATTACCAGCCATTTTATAGGCTGCTTTCATAGCACGCAGTGGGCCATCCATTGTAGGTGTAGTGATATGATTTGCATCACCACTCTCACCAAATCCTACTAACTCGGCATATATTTTTGCTCCTCTAGCTTTTGCAGCATCAAGCTCTTCTAGGACCAAAGCTCCTGCACCCTCACCCATGACAAATCCATCTCTGTCTTTATCAAATGGACGAGAAGCTGTCTTTGGGTCATCATTTCTAGTAGATAGCGCTTTCATGGCAGCAAATCCACCAACTCCAGCTCCACATACAGCAGACTCAGCTCCCACGACCAACATTCTGTCTGCTCCTCCTACCATGATAGTCTTAGCAGCTTCACCTATAGCATGAGTACCAGCGGCACATGCAGTCACTGATGAGAGGTTTGGACCTTTTAGATCTTGGTAGATTGAGACAAATCCACCTAGCATATTGACTAGTGCTGAAGGGATGAAAAATGGAGAGATTCTTCTAGGGCCCCTAGTATTGCAAATTACTGAACTCTTCTCTATCGCAGGTAGTCCACCTATACCAGATGCACTACTGATCCCAAATCTATCACGATCTACACTATCATCTATACCAGCATCTTCCATAGCTTCCATAGATGCTTTTAGTCCTAGTTGTATAAATCTATCAGCTTTTTTGACCTCTTTTGCATTCATTACGGTTGATGGATCAAAATCTTTTACCTCAGCAGCTATCCTAGCTGAGAAACCCTCGGGGTCAAATATAGTGATAGTATCTATACCACACTCACCTGCTACTATAGCATCAAATGCCGTATCTTTATCATGACCGACACCATTTATCATGCCTAAACCTGTTACAACTACTCTTTTCATGATGACTCCCTAGACTTGTTTGGATATAGAAATACTTTTAAAAGTACTTTTATCTCTAAACTTTAGATATCAATGTTCTCTCTAAAAAGAGAGAACATACGAGCTTATACAGCTTCGATAAATTTGATAGCGTCAGATACTGTAGCGATTTTCTCTGCATCTTCATCAGGAATTTCGATATCGAATTTCTCTTCAAGTGCCATTACTAACTCAACTACATCTAGACTATCAGCACCTAGATCTTCAACAAACTTAGACTCCTCTTTTACTTCATCAGGACTCACATTCAACTGCTCTACTACTACCTCTTTTACATCATCGATAATTGCCATCTATAGCTCCTATATTTTTAGTTTTAATATGCTACGGATTATATCGAAAATTTTATAAAGAGTCTCCTTTCATATAACATTATAAAAGTGTATAAAAGATACAATGGGCTACTTTCATACATAGGTTTTCAAATGAAGAAGAAATTGGTAGCTGAGTTTTTGGGTACATTTATACTGGTTTTTGCAGGATGTGGGGCTATAGTGGTCGAAACTCTCACAGGTGCTATGGGTCATGTGGGTATCGCTCTTACTTTTGGCTTCGTGGTGACTGCTCTGATATATACTTTTGGTCATGTCAGTGGAGCTCATTTCAACCCTGCTGTGACTATATCTTTTGCACTTATGAATGAGTTTGATAGAAAAGATGTTTTGGCATATGTATTAGCTCAGATATCTGCTGCTATCTTGGCATGTCTATTTCTCATGCTGCTGTTTTTAGAAGAGTCAAAAAGTGCTGAAGCTCTGGCATACTATGGAGCTTCGCTTCCTAGAGGTAGCTGGTATCAATCCTTTGGATTTGAGTTTATATTGACCTTTGTACTGATGCTTGTCATCTATGGATCCGCGGTGCATGGTAAGGCTGTCAAGAGCTTTGCAGGATTAGCCATTGGGCTAACTGTTGGTCTAGAAGCGATGTTTGCAGGCCCCATATGTGGAGCGAGTATGAACCCAGCTAGAAGCATAGGACCTGCCATAGTCAGTGGCAATCTGGAGCATCTCTGGCTCTACATAGTAGCCACTATTTTTGGAGCTACCCTAGCAGGAGTAGTATTTGTAAAGTATATCAAGTGTGACACCCCTCAAGAGTGTTCTATCTAGATAATATATGCTATCTCTGCCTGAGAGCCAAGTCTCATAGGAGGACCCCAAAATCCTATGCCACTGTTGACATATATATGAGAGCCGTTGGGTAGCTTGTGTAGCCCTTTTACATAAGGCTGTTGCAGTCTGACTAGATAATCAAAAGGCCATATCTGCCCTCCATGTGTATGCCCACTGAGTATTAGCTCAGGATTATATACTCCTAACTCCTCTATAAACTTTGGTTGATGTGCCAACAGTATAGTTTTGTCAGCATTGCAACCCATAAATGCTTTGTGAATATCAGGCTCCAATATCTGAGTCCTATATCCAATAACATCAGTTACTCCTACTATATTTACTCTAAGCTTTTCTATATAAACATGTTCATTGAGTAGTAGTTTTATATTGGTCTGTTTTATAAAATCTATTATTTCTAAAGGATTATGAAAGTATTCATGATT
>DAOUPF010000288.1 GCA_030626265.1 Sulfurovum sp. | reverse complement strand
CTACTATGGACTTGATACAGACAACTGAAGGTATCAAAGCTATATCCAATCTCACAGGAGCAGACCTATCTCCATCAGTCATATCCTATGCCAAAGCTTTCTTTGATACACATCCTGATTTAGACCTATTTATAGGCAAAGACAGAAGCCCTAGTTGTGGAGTATGCTCTGCCAAGCTCTATGATAGAGATAAAAACTTGCTTTCAGAATCTGCTACTGGTTTGATGGCTGAGGTGGCACAGGAGAGTGAAATTGTGTGTTTTGATGCTGAGAAATATTAATATCAGGTATTAAATATTTGATTAAATCATCTTACAATGAGAGACAATGAAAGTAAAATTAATAATAGCCATACTAATGAGCACAGTACTTTTTACGAGCGGTATCCATAGTATAGCAGATGTTAAAAAAGAGTATGCAGTAGTCGATGAGCTAATAGGTAGCCTCCAAAAAACCACTCGTAGTATAGAGGTTTATGGAGTGGTTAAGGGGATGTTGTGATTCCCGTATTTATCTCTATGGGTATCAATTTGCCACTCTATACTCATGATGGGCATGAGAGTGACTTTCTTACAGTGACACAGTTTATGATGTTTATGTTTATGGTATTTATCTTATCAAGACTTATAGTTTTTTTGTTGCGCCCTTATCTATATAGGTTACATATTTTTAGCGATACTAAGAGATATGTTTTATCTGCTTTTTGGGGTTCAATGCTACTGGGTTGGGGTATAGTATGGCTATTTAGTGCAGCTGCAAAAGATGGAGCGCATTCACTCTTTTAGGAGATAGCTATATCTGGATTGGTGGGCATAGGATATGGAATGCTGGTGACTTTGACTATGTTCATGTTTATTGTACCTGTCAAGATGAGGTGGAAGCTTATCCTCATGTGTATGGGCTATCTATTTACTATTTGGGCTATGTATCAGATACTAGAGCAAACTCTTATACTATCTACGCTCTTAGTTGCTGTACTTCTTACTCTTTTTTATCCAATATCTCAGAGAAATTTAATGAGTGAGGAGCTGAGCTAACTCTAGATCAGCTACCTAATCCATTATCTCTTCCCCACCATTTTTTAGATGTTCTTCTATCTCCTTGACTCTGCTTTGTGCCTCTTTGAGCAGGTTACTTTTTGGGTATATTTTGATGAATTGCTGTAGCTTTACTTTTTCTAATTTTATATCTGCATAGTTGTATCTATCTTGATCTATGACATAGATTAGTCTGTATGTAGCATTATCTGCTAGATTTGACTTTGGATAGTTTTTTAGTATCTCTTTATAGTGATAGCCATTATAACTAACAAAATCACCGAAGTTTTCAGACTTTACTACTTTTAGGTGGCATGCCTGTTGTCTCTCTTGATATTTTTGAAGCTCTTCTAGCTCTACCTCTACCCTTTGAGACAGATTGCCCATCACCATCAAAATAGATGCCGATGAGGAGTCCTGTGTTATGGCTTTCTCTAGGAGTGCTACCTCGTCACATATACTTATCTCATAAGTAGCTTCACTTGCCAAGATAGAGCTTGTTAGCCCGATTAGTAGTATTGTGGCTATGTTTGTTATTTTCATTTTTCCCCCTGTTGTTTTATAGTCTAGGTAAGGCTACTCATACCTCTTAAATTGCTCCAACCAATCTTTATCTTCCTCACTCAACTTCCCCACACGAGCAAGTAATTTTTTCTTTATACCTATAAGGTCACCTATCTCTAGATATGCCAGTAGATCTGGGTTGATGGTAGGCTCTTCTTTGCCATATGAGATTAGTTTGTCTATATCTGCTAGTAAATCTTCTTTTGATTGTTCGTTTGTTTTATTCATTTTGATATACTAGCGAAAAAGATATAAGGATATACCATGCTAAAAGTAGGAGATAAAGCACCAGAGTTTTGTTTGCCAAACCAAGATGAGGAAGAGATGTGTCTTAGAGATATAGTCGGAGGGTGGATAGTACTCTACTTCTACCCAAAGGATAACACTCCAGGATGTACTACAGAGGCTTGTGATTTCACAGCTCAGATGCCAGACTTCTCTGGCTTGGGAGCTATGATACTAGGTGTCAGTCCAGATTCACCCAAAAAACATCGAAACTTTATAGAGAAAAAAGAGCTCTTGATCACTCTATTGGCTGATGAAGAGAAAGAGCTATGCCAATCCTATGGAGTATGGCAACTCAAGAAGTTCATGGGTAGAGAGTATATGGGAGTGGTTCGCTCGACTTTCATTATCAATCCAGATGGAGAGATAGCAGCTATATGGGAAAAGGTCAGAGTCAAAGGTCATGTAGATGTAGTCAGAGAGAAGCTAATAGAGTTACAGGGTTAGTTCTTGGTTAAATGCGGAGATTAGATACAATGTGCGAGGAATAGAAGGAGAGGTTTGGGAGTATTGATAAGGTATTGGATAAGTGTTAGGTAGTAAAAACATGTCAATTTGACATATTTTTTAAGACTTTGAAAAATATATGATAGTATTTGTACAGATATGTTAATTGGAGATAAAAATATGAATAACCATATAGCAATGTATCAAAGTGGTGAGATAGAGATTGAAGTGTCTGTAGATGATGAAACAGTTTGGTTAAACAGGCAACAAATATCCTCATTGTTCGATAGAGATATTAAGACTATTGGAAAACATATTACAAATGTTTTTAAAGAGAGGGAATTACAAAAAGATACAACTGTCGCAAAAATTGCGACAGTTCAAAATGAAGGCGATAGAGAGGTTACACGAGAGGTTGAGTATTATAATTTGGATGTCATTATTTCTGTTGGGTATAGGGTCAAATCACAAAAAGGT
>DAOUPF010000422.1 GCA_030626265.1 Sulfurovum sp. | reverse complement strand
CACAGCTTTATAAAGATAAGGCAGTACTGAAGGCTCTCAGACTAAACTCTGTACAGATGGCATGCCCGTCTTTCTCAAAGTTTGGTAAGATTGTTCCACAGTTGGCTCTGTTTGATCTTCCTTTTCTTTTTAGAGACTTAGATCATCTACACAAAGCACAAGATAGTGAAGTAGGACAAAAACTAAAAGACATGGTTACAGCTAAAGGTTATGTAGCACTTGATTTTTGGGACAATGCGTTCAAGCAGATGAGTTCAGCAACAAAGGCACTTATCAAACCAGAAGATGCAAAAGGACAAAAATTTAGAATCATGAGCTCAAAAGTTCTAGAAGCTCAGTTCAAAGTAGTTGGTGGTAATCCACAGATGATGCCATTCTCGGAAGTTTATTCTGGTCTTCAGCAAGGTGTAATCGATGGTCAAGAGAATACAAACTCTAACATTTTTACAAAGAAGTTTTATGAGGTTCAAAAGTATATGACTCTGACAAATCATGGATATCTAGGATACCTCGTTGTTATGAGTAAAAAGTTTTGGGACTCTCTTCCAGAGGATCTTCAAGCTGCCACTAAGCAGGCGATGACAGAGGCAACAGCAGCAGAGCGAAAGTATGCTACAGAGCTAGATAAAGCACAGTTTGCAGAGATAGAGAAGTATGCTAAAAAGACTGGTAAACTAGAGATTATCAGACCAACTGCAGAGCAAGTTGATGCATGGAGACAAGTAATGAGCTCTATATACCCTGAGTTTTATAACAACAAAGTCATCGGAAAAGACCTAATCCAGGCTGTTCAGAACCTGAAGTAGGATAATAGTATGAAGCAGATATTTGGCCCTCTGGGCAAAGTTATCGGTTTTATAAATCAAAGCATAGCAGCACTGGGCATATCTGCCGGTGTTGCTGTTGCTTTTTATAATGTTGTCGCTAGGTATGCCTTTGATGCTAGTTTGACTTGGGCAGCAGAGCTGACTATATTTTTGTTTCTTTGGAGCACCTTTTTTGGTGCAGCTTACTGCTTCAAAGAAGATGCTCATATATCTATAGGTATCTTACTAGATAAAGTGAAACCAGCAACAGCAAAAATTTTGATGATAATCTCTCATAGTATTAGCTTTATATTTTTAGCAGCGGTTTCCTATTATGGCTACTTTTATTTGGAATTGGTAATAGAGCTTGAAGAGCGATCAATTGACTTGGATATTCCTATGTGGATACCATATTTAGTTATTCCTGTATCGTTTGCTTTTGCAGCATATCGTGTGGCAGAGAAGATAGTATATATCATAGCAACTCCCGCAGAGAAAGTGAGACAAAAAAGTGAAGCTGAGATGATTATATCAGAGATGGAAGCTGGAGCACATGATGATATAGTGAAAGAAGTAGAAAAGAGAACAGGAGGTATGTTATGAGTGTAGCTGTACTATTTGGAGTTTTTATTTTCCTATTGGTTATCGGCTCGCCTGTAGCTATCGCTTTGGGTGCGTCTACATTTGTAGCTCTCGTTAGCTTTACTCCTATCTCTCCTATCGAGATATCATCTATGATATTTGAAAAGATAGAGCATTATTCTCTGATGGCTATTCCTATGTTTATCTTAGCAGGT
>DAOUPF010000172.1 GCA_030626265.1 Sulfurovum sp. | reverse complement strand
CTCCTGAGGGTTGTAGTGCTATTTTGTGGAATGATCCGAGTAAAGTAGAGCAGGCAACAAAAGCACTGAAGATTACTCCAGAGGCACTACTAGAGTATGGATTGATAGATGATATCATAGATGAACCACTTAAAGGTGCACACCGTGACAAGAAAGTAGCTGCAGAGGCACTAAAAACATATTATCTAGATGCAGTAAAAGAGCTAAGAGAGCTGAGTAAAGAGGAGCTATTAGAAAAAAGATATGCCAAACTCACTGCTCCTGGTGCTTTCAAAGAAGATTAACTTTTGTTTCATGAGTTTGTTGGCTGGGTAGTAGATACCGTAAACCACTGGGGCTATTTGGGTATATTTGTAGCCATGTTTTTAGAGAGTAGCTTCTTCCCTTTCCCTAGTGAAGTGATCATGATACCTGCTGGATATCTTGCATTCAAGGGCGATATGAATATATATGCCGCTATCTTTGCAGGAATAGCAGGCTCACTTGCAGGCGCACTATTCAACTATTCCCTTGCTGCCAAATATGGTCGACCTTTTTTACTAAAGTATGGTAAATATTTTTTCCTTAAAGAGGAGTCGTTGACTAAACTAGAACAATTTTTTACCAAACATGGAGAGATATCTACTTTCAATGGGAGGCTCATCCCAGGGATTAGGCAGTATATCTCTATGCCAGCAGGTTTGGCTAGGATGCCTTTAGGTAAGTTCTCACTATATACGATTTTGGGAGCTGGCATATGGGTGAGCGTACTTGCACTTCTAGGATATTATCTAGGTGCAAATGAAGAAGAGGTATCTAGATATCTCAAAAGTGCTACGGTGATAGTGCTGATATTTATCGCTGGATTGAGCCTTTTTTACTATCTGCGTAACAAAAATAAGGGTTCGTTATGAGACCACCACGCAGTAGCCGTATCGATAATACCTATTGGATGGTGGTCTCATTATGATACTAGCCGATATAGGTAATAGACACGCCCATATATGGCATGATGGTATGATCGAGCACTTGGATATAGAAGAAGCTATGGAAAAGTATAGAGATTATGAGTTGCACTATATATCAGTCAATGTATCTCACTCCAAAAGACTCTCCTCTATAGAGAAGTGGATTGATATCTCAAAGAGTGCCTCTATATCAGGGGAGTATGAAGGGCTTGGTGTTGATAGAAAAGCACTATGTTTGAGTCAGGGAGATGGTATCTATGTAGATGCAGGCTCAGCTATCACAGTGGACAAGGTAGTAGATGGAACTTATGTAGGTGGCTTCATACTGCCTGGAATTCATGCTTACTCAAAAGCATATGCCGATATAGCACCGATACTCTCACTGGAGATTAATAGAGAAGTAGATATAGAAAAGCTTCCAAGAAGTACCCAAGATGGAGTGAGTTACGGAACTATAGCTACTATCATCACAGCTATAGAGAAGATAGCTGATAGTGATGAGGCTATATATTTTACTGGTGGCGATGGAGAGTGGCTTTCACACTACTTTGATAATGCTCTCTTTGATGAAGAGTTACTGTTTTTAGGAATGATAAAGATTATAGGACAAAAGGATACATCGTGTTAACAATAGCACTTCCAAAAGGAAGAATTGCAGAGCAGACTCTGGAGATTTTTGCAGAGATTTTCGGTGGAGAGTTTCGCTTTGAGGGTAGAGAACTTATCTTGGATATGGGTGAGTTTAGATTTTTAAATGTTCGCAACCAAGATGTACCTACATATGTAGAGTATGGTTCAGCAGATATTGGTGTAGTAGGGTTAGATGTTATCACAGAAAAAGAGTTAGATATCATCAAGCTACTAGATATGCGTCTAGGTAGATGTAAAGTCTCTATAGGTATCAAAAATGAGGATGAATTAGACTGGAGTAAGCCCAATATCAAAGTGGCCACAAAAATGGTAAATATCACTAGAGATTACTTCGCACACAAAGCCGTAGGAGTAGATATCATCAAGTTATATGGCTCTATCGAACTAGCTCCTTTGGTGGGTCTCGCTGATGCTATAGTAGATATAGTAGAGACGGGAAGTACTATGCGTGAAAATGGACTCAAAGTAGCAGAGGATATTATGGACTCATCAGCTCATCTCATAGCCAACAAAAACAGTTACTATGCTAAAAAAGATGAAATCCTAGCTCTATATGAGAAGATAAAAACAGTAGTAGAGAGCCGTGACTCTTAACGATAATACTTCTGCTCTGGATCTTTATGCAAAAGTAGAAGATATACTAGGAGTCAAAGAGGTAGCCCCTAAACTATATGCTCACTATCTACTGACTTTGCAAACTATAGAGTTTGAGACTCTCTTAGATGTTGGTTGTGGTAGTGGTGACTTTTTGAGTTCTATGAGTGGAATATTTGATGATGCTACCATGCAAGGAATTGACTTAAGCCCTCTTATGGTAGAGAGAACCAAAAGTATAGGCGTTAATGCTAGCTGTATAGATTTGTGTGATATGGATAGTAGTTTTGATGTGATTACAGCTACATTTGACATGCTCAACTATCTAGATACCAAATCACTAAAAGCCTTTTTGATCTGTTTATCAGAGAGATTAAATCCAGATGGATATTTCCTCTGTGACATCAATACTCTCTATGGATTCTCAGAGGTAGCAGTGGGCAGCTTTATAGCCGATGAGGATGATAGATTTTTGACTATTGATAGTGATTTTGAGGATGGCGTATATAGCTCAGAGTTTACTCTTTTTGAGCAAAATGGAGATAGTTATAGTAAATCAAAAGAGCAGATATCACAGTATTATCATGACTCAGAGATGATTGCCAGCATTAGTGGATTAGAGCTAGTGACTCAGGAGTCAGTGTCTTTATATGGTGATGAGAGTGATAAGACTTTTTTAGTATTTAAAAAGATATAATACAAACAAGGAGATAAGTGATGAGATATTTTTATATAGTTATAGTTTCTATGATTATGATGACAGGGTGTAATACACCACAAAAGAAACAGCCTAAGGTAAACCCAAATGATTATAGTACTATAAGTTGTAGCTCAGGGATTGAGTGTCAGAATATAGGACTAGATTATGTGAGTAGTGGTGAGAAAGATGGCTATGCAGTAGCTAGTCGTTACTTTTCTAAGTCTTGTGCTTATGGAGAGAGTAAGGGATGCAATAATCTAGCATTTTTATATGCCAATGGACGAGGAGTCAAGCAGAGCTATACTCAAGCATACAAATACTGGGGCAAGGCTTGTAGTATGGGTAATAACCTAGGATGTACTAATCTAGAACTTGCCAAAGATAAAGTAGCCAATATGAAAAAGAACAAAAGAAAGTAAGTCATAAGTGTAGAACTACTGCTAGCATTTATATCTGTATCAGCTGTGATGCTGGCAATTTTAGGTTCTACTATACTGCTTTTATTTCTTGTTGGTTTCAGATTATTAAGTTTGCAGGTGGATTGTATCTTTCCTGAATTCATAAAAATTTATAAATATCATTAATATTATTTATATTTTATTTTATTTACAGTATACTATATGAAATATAAAGCTAAACTATTTGTGAAAATAGGACAGAAAGCTGCGGGTCTGTAAAGATGTTATGCAGATAGCCGGGTTACATTTAATCAACTCTAGGAGTTTAACAATGTTCACTGGTCTCAAAAGTATATTTATCATTCTTCTTCTCACCTTTTCTATACAGGCAAATGATAATAAAAAAGCACACTCTGTCTTTATAGAATTAGGGCTTAAACAAGCAGCTACAATACCTATGATTATGAAAAACTATATTATGCTAGAGATGCATAATAACTTTAAAGACCCTGAGAAAGAGCTTGAAAAAGGGATAGATCTTTTTATAAAGTTACAAGAAAAAATTTCAAAACTTCCATTGGATAATGAAAGCAAAGAGGTTATTGCTGAACACCAGAGAATATGGAATAAGCTTGAGGCTGTTCTCAAAAAACCTGTAGCAAAAGAGAGATTTACGGAGATAAGTAGGTATGCTTTTCCACTAGGTACTAGCTTAAGAAAAATAACAGAAAAGTCAAAGAATAAGGTCAACGAAAGACAATATAATGTTATCTACTATGCAGGAAAGCTTTCAGGAGTATCTCAAAAACTTGCAAGCCTCTATATGCTTTTTAACTGGGGAAGAGACTCTTCTAAATTACAAGTAGATATGCTAATAGAAAAAAGTATATATCTAGATACTTTGG
>DAOUPF010000481.1 GCA_030626265.1 Sulfurovum sp. | reverse complement strand
TACTAGATTTAAAGAAGGGCTATACAGCCATACCATTCTAATAGAGGAGATATAAATGACACCACAGAAACTACAGGAACTAAGAAATCAGACAGAAGAGAGACTAAATAACAAACTAACTATAGCTAAGATAGCAGAAGCTAAGGGGTTAACCAACTTAGCCTACTATGACATTAGACTACTAATGTTGACAGGTACAGAAAAGTATGTATCTATAAATGATAACGAACTAGATGTAATGGATAAGCTAAATACTCTTATGAAGCAGTATAAGCACTCTAAAGGTATAGGGTTATATACTAAGATGTCAGGGGTTACTAGGGTTTTAGGTAGGTCAGATTACTTCGACCATGTGAAGTTCCATATCAGACACTACAATATTCATACAGAAGTACCAGAGGTGTTAATTAGTGAGCTAACTAAGAAGGCATTAGTAAGTATAGTTAAGCCTAAAGACTGGGGAGATAACAATAACTTTAAAACATTCACGCTAGACTGTAGCCTAATGACTCTATTCAACGAGGGCGAGTTAACCATGAGTAAGGTTATAGAGTTGTCTAATGCAGACTGTATACTATGAGTACGGAGGATATAGTAAACCTCTTTGATGAATTAGGTATAACAGATACTATCATCAAAGAGGCTGGAGAACTACTAGACTGCTATAGTAAAGAGGAACTAGCTAGTTGTTTAACCTTATATAGCCATAAAGACATACTAAAGAGATTACTAGGTGTAAACCATAGTTTGACTAGACAGTTTAATACACTAATCAATGAAAGGATAATAGAATGACAGTAAAGTACACATCAGTACCTATAGGGTTCATAGACCGCACACTAGACTTAGACAAGCCAGTATTTGTGGACTTCGAGACTCTAGGGCTATATGGAGATATAGTACTAGCTCAATTTAAACAAGAGCATTGGGGAGAAGCCTATCTAGTAGAATACCCTAATGAGGATAGACTAAGAGAGACTCTTAAAGATGCGTGGGTAGTATGTTACCCTATATCGTATGATATGGGTACTCTAGGAATTAGTCCTAAGAGAGTAGACGACCTACAGTTTGCTATGAGGACTGCTTATCCACTACAAGAGGGTTATAGTCTAGCAGAGTCAGCCCCAGACTACTATGT
>DAOUPF010000264.1 GCA_030626265.1 Sulfurovum sp. | reverse complement strand
CTAGTGCTCCACTGATAGCATCTCCGTTTCCTATGCCAGCTACTACTGCTCCCATGGCTGCATGGGCTAGGGTCTTAGATATACCTCCATCTTCCCAACTCTCATCTCCATTGGCTGCTAACTCCATAGCTAGGTCACCTACTGCCTTGAAGCCATCTTTGCTTACTTGTTGTGAGATATCTGCTCTGATGTCTAGGACTTCTGTGTTTATCTCTGTCATGGTGAAGCTAGCGTTGTCTGTGTCTGTGCTTATGTTGGTGGTATCTTCTGTTTGGTTTTCTTGGTCTGTGATTGTTATCTGGGTGTTTTCATTGATAGCTGTGTATGTAGTGGCTGTTTTATCTACATCTTGTGGCAATCCTACGGTTGGAGTAGTGCTAGATGTACTGGTAGTCTCTCCACTGCTAGTAGTGGTGGTACTACTAGTATGACTGATACCTCCACTGATGCTTTGGTAGTCTGCTTGGTTTGTGATGTTTTCTGTGGTGAGGGTGGCTGTGGTTATGTTGGTAGTCTCTTCTCCATCTATGAGAGCACCTCTTAGGTGAGTGTTGCCCTCTGTGTCTATGTTGACATTGGCTCCTGTGATAGTCGTTTGGTTTGTTACGCTCTGGTAGTTACCTTTGCTTGAGTGTCCTGATAGGTTAGCTGTAGTGGTATCTGTATGGGTAGTCTCTCCTGTATCCTTGTCTGTACCGTCCTCAGAGCTAAATCCTACACTGGCATTGAAGCCTAGTGATGTTTGTGAGTTTTTATCTTGGGTGGAGGTTATGTTTGGGATATTGGCAGACAAGCCTATAGTCCATAAGATGAGGAGCAAGATACTGGTTATGACTCTCACTCTACTCTCCTTGTTTGGTGGTTGGTTATTTTATCGTATTGTTTGTTTGTGGTGGCTGTATGGTGGTTGCTACGATTGCGTTCACCCGACCCCTATAGCTTAAAATTTAAAGAGGAGGAAATGCAGGTGGCATCTCTAACTCTAATGCCTCTAAATATTCAAATATTTCATCTAATTTGTCTTTGTATCTTATAATATTTGGTTCATGATTCATCCACTTTTCTCGTACTACTATTAATTCTTTTACCCTCTCATAGTTTTCACTATCAATAAGTTTGGTCAGTGTTAAATACTCAAAGATCCAATCAGCTCCGACATCGGGCAACTTTTTTTTACCCTCCAATACAGGTACAATCAACGCTTCATACAAATCCTCTAAGGATCTATATTTATCAAAAAAGTAAGTGGCTATCTCCACCATATCTTTGACCATCTTTTCCATATTATCATTAAACTCTTCTCCTGAATAGACAATGTCATACCTATCTAAAATATATGGATCCTTAAACCCTAACATGGAGGCTGTTCTGCCTATGCCATATGTACCTCTTTGAGTACTTAGTCTTTTAACACTATATTTCTCAAACCACTTATGAAGTACACTAAAGCGTACACTATACGCAATATTCATAATAGTGCCAGTAAATTCTTGTTTACCTATATCATAAAACTCCCAATTAAAATACATAGCAACTTTTTGATAACCAAATTTAGTTTTTTTAATAATAATATCTTGTGACTTGATATATTTAAACTCTTTAAATATAGATTGAGCCAATAGTGTATCTATAACCTTTTGTCTAAAGTATACTCTCTCATCTTTTGTAAATTTTCTTATTCCCATCTTTTCTCCTAATCGTTTAATAGTGGTTCACTACGATTCAAGACATAATTTGTGACGGTTATTATATCATCTTTTTTTAGTCCTAAACTATCAATATCACTCCGCACCTCAAATGTACCACTTCCTTCAACAACCTCTTTAAGTGCAGCGTTTTGACCTGTGCTGAGTTTAGTGAAGTTAGATAGTTTGTCTTCATCTATTGTGTAAGTAGGAAAACCATTACTATCTACCCCTGTTCTAGTTAAACCATCGACCACTGTTATGTTTCCAGGTACATTCCCTTGACCATTTTGTGGTACGAGTGTTACCCCACTTGCTGTATCGTCTCCAAATTGATCTGCTCTTTCATCAGCTTGAGTATCTCCAAAGTCTCTGCCATCTTGCATACTATTATTACTTGGGTTTGGATTATTGACTTTTACTTGGTTACCAGTAGTGCTATCTGTATAGTAGTATCCACCACCATCACGCTCTATTATATCATGTCCATCAGGTGTTTGATGTCCTGTTCTTCTACCTATACCTCCATTAGGTCCTATAACAATACTACTCTCAGGCACCTCCACAACCGTACCATTTTTTAGTTTAGTATAATACTTACTGCCTATCTTGGCTATGGCCCCAACCCCTTTGATGATGCCTCCCACAACAGCAGCCCCAACAATCTCATCTACAACAAGTCCTCCTATCTGTCCTGCTGGTGGTTTGTTTGGGTCATAGCTAGATGCATACTCTACTATATTGTGTGTGGTGAATAGTTCTTGGTCTCTATCGGCAAACTCATTATGGAAAGTTTCATCATTAGTATTGGAACCAAGATACTGTTGTGCGTAGGCTACTTGTTCTTGCGTGAAGCCTTTGTCTAATAGGGCTTGAATATTGGCTTCGTTTGCTAGTGCTGTCTTGCCATCTACTAGTGTCATTCCTGCTAGGGTTAATAGTCTTCTAGCATCTTCTAGACTCAGTCCTGTTGTTGCTCCAAAGTCACCCGCGTGTTCTTGTATCCATGCTATCTCCCTCTGATGCAACTGCCGATTAAACTTCTCCCCATCCAAAGCCACACTCGCCCCAGTACCACCACCAGCTACTGCACCTACTAGAGTACTAACCCATTGTTGGGTAGCATCACTCTCTCCCTCTGTTGCTGGTCTAGCCATCTCTGCTGCTCCAGCTCCTAGTGCTCCACTGATAGCATCTCCGTTTCCTATGCCAGCTACTACTGCTCCCATGGCTGCATGGGCTAGGGTCTTAGATATACCTCCATCTTCCCAACTCTCATCTCCAT
>DAOUPF010000158.1 GCA_030626265.1 Sulfurovum sp. | reverse complement strand
TGTCATTTTTGACGATACAGACCTCTTCACATTGTATCTCTTGTGGACAAACTCTACCACAAACAGCAGGCAAGGCTGTAGCATCCCAGACTGTATCTATAGCACCATTTAAGTCATGGTTGATTATTTGATCTAAAAATCCAGGAATATCAATCCCAACTGGACATCCCGCAACACAAGCAGGATCCTTACACTGTATACATCGTGCAGCTTCATACTGTGCCTCTATCAGACTATATCCTAGGGATACTTCCTCAAAATAGTTAGCTCGTTGTCTTGGATGACGCTCAGTCATCTCCTGTCTAGGGATTAATCGTCGCTCTTTTTTTGTGAAATCTTTTACTTGCTTCATCTTCTAGCCTCCTACTCTTCATCTTCTATATCAAACATACAATTTTCAGAATGCTCTTCTTCGACTTTGTAAGCACCAAGTCTCCTCATCAAACCATCAAAATCAACTTGATGCCCATCAAACTCAGGACCATCTACGCAAGCAAATTTAGTTTTACCCCCAATAGTAACACGACACCCACCACACATACCAGTACCATCAATCATAATAGGATTCAAACTTACCAGTGTCGGTACATTATACTCTTTGGTTAGCAGTGAAACAAACTTCATCATAGGCACTGGTCCTATAGCAACGACTTGATCTACATTACCTTTTTCTAAAACATCTCTAAGCTCTTCTGTTACAAAGCCATGTCGCCCTTTAGAGCCGTCATCTGTACAAATTTTGAGTTGATTAGAGACTTTTTTCATCTCTTTTTCCATAATCAGATAATCTTTACTACGAGCACCCAATATAGTGATGACTTTATTGCCAGCTTCATGCATACCTCTGGCAATAGGATGCAACACAGCTATCCCAGTTCCTCCTCCTACACAGACAACTGTTCCAACTTTTTCTAGATGAGTAGGCTCGCCCAGTGGTCCTACTATATCCTTGTATCCATCTCCAACCTCAAGATTACTAAAGGTTCTAGTACTTTTACCAACAATCATATATATAATGGTAATCGTCCCTTTCTCCTTATTAACATCTGCCATTGTCAAAGGAACTCTTTCTCCATGTTCATCTACGATTAACATTACAAACTGACCAGGTTTTGCTTTTTTTGCAATTTGCGGTGCCTCAATCTCATTCAAGATTATTGTGTCATGTGCCATTTTATCTTTAGTAACAATTTTGTACATACTTGCTCCTCCTCAAGAGTCTTCAATATAATTGATTATTATATTGATTAAAATATATTGTAATCTAATAGATATTAGGTTATTTTAAATTTATACTTTTGAGGATAGAATATAAGAATAGTGTTACAATAAAATACAAAAAATTAAGAATAAGGGTTTTTTATGATTTTCAACCAACATAGCAAAGTGGCTATCCTAAAGTGATAGATAAAAGGACTTAACTTCTATACTAGAAATCATAAGTAATGCCCACAGATATTATATCTATATCTGGCATATCAGAGTCAACAATAAGACGCTGATAATCTACAAACAACCCCCAGCCTATCTCTTGATCTCCCTGACCATCAAAATCTCTATCATACTCCATGTCTTCTACTATATCATCTTCTTTACTAGAAAGATCATACTCCAAACCAATACCTAGAGAAAGCCCATTCTCATCTATTGTAGGAAGATTACCATTACCTCCAGTAGTTGTTTTAGTCCATCCATATCCAAGAAGGGCATAGATATTAATATCCTCATCTATTGGATACATTGGTTTAGCAAAGATTCCAAAATGTTGTAGCTTTTGTCCTCCCAAAGGATCTGCTTCCCAAAATGTACCTAATACTCTTGCTTCTACTCCAAAATATTGGTCAAAATCATGCCCTACTCTAATCAATCCCCCATAAGTTGTATCTTCATACTCACATGTATCTGTATCTTTGTAATAATTGCCTCTTATCAAGCCTACACCTACATAAAAAGGTGAAGGATCTACTACAGAGACAGGAGTTACTGGTGTTACCGCAGGAACAACACCTTTCCCGCCTGCATATACCGTTATACTCATTAAAGTTATTAAGAAAGATGATAGTAAAATATTTTTTTTCATATTACGCCTTTTTTCTCTCATTTTCTCTTCTTATAAAATAAAGTCCTATTATCCCTGCTATAAATATCATCATCATAAATCCTATTAAGTTTAAAGTATCACCATTATCTGAGGTTTGTGTACTTGTACAATCTACATCTATAATGACTTCTCCTGTATCAGTATTACCATTTGCATCCATAATAATATACTCAAAGCTATCAGATCCATCATAGTTGGCATCTGGATAATAAGTATATGTTCCATCAGCATTAAACTCTACTGTTCCATGCTCTGGAGGTCTTGTCAGTGTCCAAGTATGTTCAGCTGCCGTTCCAGCTCCTAACATATCATTATCAACTACTGTACCATTATTGCCCCCATAGTGGGTAACCACAAGATAATTATCTTCTGCTACTGGAAGTAAATCATAAATAACATTTATTGTAGCCTCGTTACTTAAATCACCATTTGTTTCTCTTACTGTATAGTTTATAGGTGTTGGATCTCCAACAAAGTCAATAATAGGCATAAATGTCACTATCCCTGTATCTTCATCAACTATCCATTCTCCCTCATCTGGCACTATAAATCCTATAATATCCCCATCTATATCAGTAATAACATATTCTGCATCTACAGGAGCTATTAGGCTTACCCTCTTTGGATCAAGCGGCAATGATGTGTTTCTATCATTTAATAATACTTCTATTAAGACCGCCTCTCCTGCTGATGCTGTATTATTCAAATCATCCATAGCAACAGGTGGGTAGTTGATAATTATTTCTGATGTAGTTGGATTTCCTTGTGTATCCTCTATAGTGTATTCAATTGGTGTTGGATCCCCAATGTACCCCTCTTCTGGACTAAAAGTCACATCTCCCGTATCCTCATCCACACTCCATCTACCTTCACCTGAAATGTCAAATCCTACTATATCTCCAT
The DNA here is from genome assembly GCA_030626265.1 of Sulfurovum sp. Classification (GTDB taxonomy): domain Bacteria; phylum Campylobacterota; class Campylobacteria; order Campylobacterales; family Sulfurovaceae; genus JAAXPZ01. The sequence goes on along the minus strand of DAOUPF010000158.1, from coordinate 1,475 downwards.
CAGCATCAACTATAACATTTATTGCTCCTACAGGCTCTATCAGTGTTACACTAGATGCATTAAGATCAAATGTACCACCTTGGTCATTATCCACTATTTCAATAGTTATATGTTCACCCCATGTCGCACTTATCTCATCATTAGTTGATTCTGGCATCTTAATTGGTAAACCTGTTGATGTATTATCATCAGGAGTAGTAGTTGGATCATCAGATGTATCATTTATATCATTACCCTGTAGGTCTTTAGATGTAACTATTGCTTGATTAATCACTACCCCATCTAGAATATCTTGCCATGTAATTATATGCACCCCTGTAAAGGCTGTATTGTTACTCTCACCAGGCATAAGGCTAGCAATTGGTCCACCTGTAAGCACTGCATTACCATCAGTAATATTTATATCATACAAAGTAATATTTCCTGTATTTGTAATATTAAATTCATAATGAACTTCATCACCTACATCTACAAACTTATCTCCAATTACATTTACAAATACTCCTATTTTTTCTAGAGTTATATTTCCTGTATGAACTAATGTTGTAAGATTATCTTCCTCTACTATAATCGTTCCACTTGGTGATACTACTGTTACATTGACCTCATTAAATACTTCCCCTGCATTTATCTCCCCTTGTGTAACTGCAATTGAAGTACAAGAGTACCTATGTATCTCGCCTACATCTAAATCTCCATCACCATCATCTCCACCTATCAATGCAATTAATCCATCACATTTTACATCACTAAGATTTATATCTGTTAATGTTACATTACCTGTATTATTCACATCAAATATATATATTAATGTATCTCCTGCTATTGTTGGTATGGATGTTGTTGATTTTTCTACTGTGAAGCTATGGTTCTGCATCACTGGTGTTATAGCTGTATCATTTCTATCATCAGTCTGGTTTGTATCTACAACTGCAAGATTAACTAGAGGAACACCTGCATCAATATCATCCTGTGTGACTGCATATATTGCTGTGTATACCCATGTCTCATTTACATCTAGAACACTATCATTATCATCATCTCCTGATGGTGAGGTAAGTGTAACTACATCTCCATTAGGCATTATATCTGTGATATTTATATCTGTTAAGCTTACTGTACCATTATTCTCAACCGTAATTGTATAGTTGATATCTCCAGGTACTGTAACTGCTACTGCTCCACCATCTTGAGTTTTAGTGATGTTTAGGTCTGGGTTTGGTGCAATTGGTGTAGTGAGACTTGTCTCTACTGGTGGTGTAGTGTTTGAATCTGCAATAGCTTTATTAAATACAAACCCTGTATCTATATCTGCTTGAGTTAGATTATACTCACCTGTGAGTACACAAGTCTCACTAACATTAACCTCATTACAGTGGATAGTATTTGGTGTAATCTTACTATCATTTACATCTACATTATAAAGTGTAGTTGTACCACTATTCTCCATTGTAACTGTATAGTTAAATGTATCT
>DAOUPF010000346.1 GCA_030626265.1 Sulfurovum sp. | reverse complement strand
CTAGTGCAAGGCGTTCTTGGGATACTATGAATTGATTAGCAGAGTAGATAGTCACCTCTTTGTGGTTGATATCTTTCTCTCCTGTTAGTGAGTTGAAGCTATATATATCCTCTACTTCATCACCAAAGAACTCTATACGCAGAGCAAACTCTTCATTGTACGCTGGATAGATATCTATCACCTCTCCTTGTACACGAAAGTCACCACGATCAAAAAATTCATCATTTCTTTTGTACCCCATATCTACAAGCTTTAGTAGTAATGCTCTTTGATTATACTCCTCTCCAATGCATAGCTTTTGTACGATACTACGATAATCCTCTGGAGAGCCTAGTCCATAGTTAGCTGATACTGAGGCTATGACTATGACATCCTCATGACTCAGGAGCGAAGCTGTAGTGCTAAGCCTCATCCGTTCTAGCTCTTGATTGATAGAGCTGTCTTTTTCTATGAACAGATCTTGTCTTGGTATATACGCCTCTGGCTGATCGTAGACATAGTAGCTGATGAAGTACTCTACATGATTGTTAGGGAAAAAGCTCCTAAACTCAGAGTAGAGCTGTGCTGCTAGAGTCTTGTTGTGCGTCATGATAAGAGTTGGTTTTTTAGTTTTCTCTATCACTTTTGCCATAGTATAGGTCTTGCCTGACCCTGTAACTCCTAGTAGAGTTTGATACTGATTACCATCTATGATAGATTGGCTGAGTGCTTCTATAGCTTTTGGTTGGTCACCAGAGGGTCGATAAGGGCTGTTTACTATAAAATCAGGCAAGGGTATCCTATATATTTTTTCGATATTATAACAAAACAAGATAATGGAGGACAAATATGTCTGTGTTAGAAAGATTAAAAGAGAAGATAGATGACTTGAAGATTGATTTTCACCGTATTCAGGTGGAGAATCAGGAGCTAAAGGCTCAGACAAGTAATGCTAATATGGGCAACAGAGAAGAGATGGAGTCACTACGTAAAGATATGGCAGAGAAAAATGAGTATATCTCAAATCTTAAAAATGAAATAGCAGAAAAAGATAAAGAGATAGAGGCTATCATAGCCAAAGTGGAGACTTTACTAGCATAAGGAGTTATGATGAAAAAAGTTGCATTGACAGTCAATGGTATGAGGTTTAAGACCAAAGAGCTTGATGACTCCTTGGTAGAGTTTATAGAGGAGAACCTACGCAGTTCAGCTATAGAACTACACGAAGATAACAGTGCAGAAAAGCTTTTCATAGCATATCTCAAACTAGCATCAAAATATTATAATAATGAAAAAGAGATAGAAGAGATACTATTAGACATTTAAAATTTAATATTTATTGAAATTTAAGGTTTTATGATGTACAATTTTAACTGACTAGTTATTGAACTAGATCAAAATAAAACACAGGAGTTAATCATGACTAACATGAGACGCGGATTTACAATGATCGAATTGATTTTTGTTATAGTTATTATCGGAATTTTGGCAGCGGTAGCGATACCTAAACTAGCAGGTGTTCAAGGTCAAGCACAAGCAGCTAAGCTTGTATCGTATGCAGGTTCATTAAATAGAACAACAATACCTCCTTATTGGAGTGAGTCTATTCTATCTGGGAAAAAAGGTGCAACAAAAGGTTATGCAGAAAAAATTAAGGCTGATTTAAATTGGCCAACTGATTTTATTGCTGATCCAGATTTTTCTAAGATGATTGATTCAAATGCTACTGCAACAGATTTTTCTGGTTCTACTATAGGTACTGCTGTAGCAGCAGCTACAATCAATGGCGTTACATATACGCTTTGTTGTAATGATGGTAACATGACTGCTTCACCACTTTGTGATGTATTTAATAGTGAGTCAAATCTATTTATGCTGTTTAGTACTCGTTAATCTTATATTTACATTGTTTCCGCCTTCTTGGCGGAGATATATGACACTTTAAAATTTATATTCTCACTTCTTTTTCTCTCATATAAAGGATTAATATGTACGAAAAGACCCAAAAAGCTTTTACAATGATGGAACTTATCTTTGTTATCATCATCATAGGAGTATTATCAGCTATAGCTATTCCAAAATTTGCTGCAACAAGTAATTTGGCACATACTGCCAAAGCAAAATCTCAGCTTGTATCTGTAATGTCTGCTATGGCAACAGAGAGACAAAAGCGTATATTACGTGGTGACCATGATGCTATAGACTCTCTTGCTCCTACTGCAAGTAGCTATGCATTTAGTACTTTTGTAAATGGTAATCAAGATAAAGTTGTAGATTATCCTAT
>DAOUPF010000432.1 GCA_030626265.1 Sulfurovum sp. | reverse complement strand
CTCTAGTACTATATAATCATCATCGAATATTACCTTGATTAGGAACGTACCTACAAAGGTTATTCTAATCTTATCATACTCTTTTAGAGTCGTAATAGACCCATCTATAAGTGCTGGAGATCTATAATATAGAGGTACTAGTCCTTGACCTACATCAACATTCATTCTAGACAATACATATGAGCTACAGAAGATAGGCTCATCACATGGAATAAACATAGGCTGTGTACAGTCTGCTGTAATAGGACCGATATGACCTACATGAACTCCTCCATTAACTACATCTAAATAGCGTACATTCTCATATTTTATAGTCTTGTAACTAAAGTCACTACCTCGTCTAAAGTCTATAGCTATGATACCCTCTTCAATAACACTAGTTCCTTGAACAGCACTAGGGAATAGGTTCTTAGCTGGAAACAGATCGTTTCTAGGGAACAGGTCTGGTTTGAATGACATATAGTACACCTGATTATCAACCACAGCACTAGTAGGGAATATACCACTAATATCATCTATCTTATGAGATGTAATATCAGTTATAGTATATCCATTAGTCATACAGAAGGCTTTATGTGATAACCACATAGCTGAATCCCCTATGTGAGCTATACTCTCTTTACCTATACAGCCTAGTTGGTCTGACAGCACTTTTAGTCTAAAGTTAGCCGCGTCTGTACCTATGAGTAGACTAACATAGAACCTACCTAGTACAATCAAGCCACCTGGACTCTTCGCAAGACCTACTATATTATCTTGCATGATAAAGTAGTTACTAATGTACCATGAATCTGGATTACCCAATGCAGAATAATAAAGCTTAGTACCTATCGTACCATAGAATCTACCATTCATCTCTATAAGGTTATCCAACCCAGTAGGAGGCGGACCAGCATATAGAGTACCTAATAGTCTAGCATCAATCTGTGTATCATCTAATAGGTCTTTATATGGAGGCTGTGTATCTATTAATGTAGCTACCATCATAAATATAGGTAGATAACCACCTATTCTATATAGTCTATATCTATCAGCATTAGCTGGTAAAGGCTCAAAGTTATCTACAGTTATAGCATTACCCTCTACAACTAAGTAATTAGGTAATGGAGCTGGAGCAGACTCTGCACCAGTAACAGTAGAATAGAATGTATATGTATACTTGTAGTTACCTGTATGAGGTCCATCACCATTGATTACCTGAGTAAGTGCAGTGGCTGGAGTAGGTAAACCTAGGTCATGCTCTGTTCCATCCTCTAATACTTTACCAGTAGTAACTCCATCAGACCAAAACCACTTATTATCCCATAGGACATTACAACGGTAGTCTGGGTATGAATATACATTATTGTGAAACTGGAAAAAATAAGGTCCACCCTCTAATAGCTGTATATACTCTAGCTTTGTCATAGACTGTAAAGACCCTAGTGTAATGTCTACATTTACTAAATCTAAGGCTTCTCTTCTATCTAATAGATGAGGAGCCTCTACTGTATTCATTCCACCAGTAAAGTCCAATAGTTCTGTTACTGT
>DAOUPF010000134.1 GCA_030626265.1 Sulfurovum sp. | reverse complement strand
TTACTAGCTTCTTGTGTCTCATATAGCTTTTTAATCTCAACATAAGTACTGACCATAGTAGTCTCTGGTACTGCATCTATGATATCATTTTTGTCCATCTTAATGATGTTATCAAGGATTTTTTGGTGATTTGCTCTGAGAGTGTCATTGAACAGCTGTAGCTTATACTCTAGTCTCTTTAGCTCTATCTCAAACCCATCATCACTCTTGAGTGCTGTTTCCATAGCTTTTACTAGCTCATTGATGAGCTTAGAAGTTGGCCCTAGATTTAGAAGAGCATTCTTTAGTTGATCTTTTTTGAAAGCTACTTTAAATCTCTCATGGAATATTTTCACTTCATCTTTTGGTTTGGTATCTAGAAATTTACTTAGCTCATTGCGGATCTTGATCCAATCTTTTTTTGTTTTTTCCAAGTATTTGAAACTATCTACTACCTGAGTAACTCGTTTACTGTCACCTTTAACTGGCTCTTCTATGGCAACATCATCTGTATCTTCACTATCGTCGTCATTACTACTGGTATCTTCAAAACTTTTAAAAAGCTCTTTTACTCTTCGTTCACGATTGAGTAGAGGTTGCTTGTAGTTTAGGATATACTCGATGAGGTATGGTACAGAGCAGATAGCATCTAGTATGATATCTTCACCATCTTCTATCTGTTGACTGAGCTCTACTTCCTCTTCTTTGGTCAGTAGAGGTATTTTACCCATCTCTCTTAGGTACATTCGAACAGGAGAATCACTACGGCTCCACTCTAGAAGCTCTTTCTCTTTAGTCATATCAAATGTATCTAAGTGTTTGTTCTCTATCTGTTTTTTGCGTGAAAGTTCTCTCTGTTTTGTAGCTCGATTAGTCTGCTCTTTTGCATACTCAGAAGAAGATACTATTTTTATACCTTTTACTTGGGCTAGTTTTAGTACTTTTTTTGCTTGTGCCGCAGTTATCTGCTTGTCAAACTCTTTTGATATGTTTTCAAATGTAAGTAGGTTACCCTTTTTTTTACTATTAAATAGTGTTTCAACTTTTTTCATACTATCTTTTGCTGCCATATATCTGGACTCCTGATTGGTTTAGGTATTGTTAAAATAAGGCGTACATTATACCCAGATTAATTTAATGTTATTAAAGATTTCAGTGTGAAGTCTTATTTTGACAGTATTTTCTGTAGAATAATTTCATCCAAATCTTGCCATAAAGTTGTGATTTGTCACCTGACCCTAAATTATTGAAATTCTGATTTAGTATTTTTAGATATAATCGCAACAATATTAAGACAAAAAGGATTGACTTTGCAAGGAAAAGTTTGGACATTTGGTGATAATATAGATACAGATCTTATCATCGCAGCACGATATCTCAACACGAGTGAGCCTAGTGAGTTGGCAAAATATGTGATGGAGGATGCTGACCCAGAGTTTGTCTCTAAAATGTCAGTAGGAGATATCATTGTAGCTGGTGAAAATTTTGGATGTGGAAGTAGTCGTGAGCATGCACCTATCGCACTCAAAGCAGCTGGTATTGCAGCTATCATTGCACCTACATTTGCTAGGATATTTTACCGAAATGCATTTAACATGGGACTACCTATATTTGAGCTCAAAGAGGCAAATGAGATAGCCCAGGGTGATGAAGTACGTATAGATATGGAGAGTGGAGCTATCATAAATGTAACACAAAACAAAAGCTATGAGTTTGCACCTATTCCAGAGTTTATGCAAGAGCTGGTGGATGCTGGTGGTTTGATAGCCTTTGCAAAAAAAGAGATAATGGAAAAAGAAACAGGAGAATCAAATGAGTAATTGCTATACAATAGGTGTCATCAGAGGTGATGGTATAGGTGCAGAGATAGTAGATGAAGCGATAAAAGTACTAGATGCAGTAGCCTCTTCTGAAAATCTAAGCTTCAACTACAAAGACTATCTGATGGGTGGAGTAGCCATAGATGAGACGGGTGTACCATTACCTGCTGAGACAGTAGATGGGGTCAAGCTCTGTGATGCAATTCTCTTTGGTGCTATTGGTGGACCAAAATGGGATAGCGTAGAGAGACATCTACGTCCTGAGAGCGGACTCTTGGCTCTACGAAAAGAGATGGGTACATTTGCCAATCTCCGTCCAGCTATCGTATATGATGAGCTAGTCAATGCCTCTACTCTAAAGCCAGAGATACTCAAAGGCGTAGATATCATGGTAGTGCGTGAGCTTACTGGTGGTATCTACTTTGGACAGCCTAGAGAGCAACATGCAGATAGAGCGTTCAATACGATGATTTATACTCGAGAAGAGGTACTTCGTATCGCAAAAGTAGGATTTGAGATAGCCATGAAGAGAGATAAGCGACTCTGCTCTGTAGATAAGGCAAATGTACTAGAAGTCAGCCAGTTTTGGAGAGATATAGTAGAAGAGGTAGCCAAAGACTATCCTGAAGTAGCCCTATCACATATGTATGTAGATAATGCAGCAATGCAGCTCATCCGTGAGCCAAAGCAGTTTGATGTGATACTCACTGGAAATATCTTTGGTGATATACTCTCTGATGCTGCTAGTATGCTCAGTGGCTCTATCGGGTTACTACCTAGTGCTAGTACAGGTGAGGGTGTAGGTCTATATGAGCCGATACATGGCTCAGCACCAGATATCGCTGGGCAGGGCATAGCTAATCCGATAGCCACAATAGCAAGTGCGGCAATGATGCTCAGATACTCACTAGGTGAGACAAAAGCAGCTGACAAGATAGACAATGCTATCAAAAAAGCATTATCAGAGGGTTACCGTACAGGTGATATCGGTGCATTTGATGCCAAAGAGGTATGTGCTACTGAAGAGATGGGCTCTATCATAGCCAACTATGCATCACAGGTATAATCAAGGTAGATGATGGAGAGCAAAGCAAAAGTACTTATAGATTGTCAAGATGCCAAAGGTTTGGTTTATAAGATATCCAAAGTATTTTATGACAAAGATTTAAACATTGATAATAACCGTGAGTTTGTAGATAAAGAGGCTGAGAAGTTTTTTATGCGGACAGTGGTGACTGGTAAATTTGAACCTAAAGAGCTGGCTGATGAGTTGACTAGAGTACTCCCCTCAAATGCAGACTTGAGAGTCATCACTCCAAGGCGTAAAAAGATAGTACTTTTAGTGACCAAAGAGTCACATGCGTTAGGGGATATACTCATTCGTCATGCAGATGGTGAGCTTGAGGCAGATATAGAAGCTGTTATTGGAAATCATAATATACTAGAAGAGTTGGTTCGACGTTTTGATGTACCATTCTTTCATATTCCTACAGAGGGTTTTAGCAGAGAAGAGCATGAGGAACATGTGATGAGGATGATAGATGAGCTCTGTTTTGACTATATCGTACTTGCCAAATATATGAGGATACTCACACCATCATTTGTACAGAGATATGAGAAGAAGATTATCAATATCCATCACTCATTTCTCCCTGCTTTTATAGGGGCAAATCCATATAAACAAGCATATGAGAGAGGGGTCAAGATCATAGGAGCTACTGCTCACTTTGTCACTGATGATTTGGATGAAGGGCCTATCATTGCCCAAGATGTCATTCCTGTAAATCATAGACTAAGCTGGCAAGAGATGCAAAGAGCAGGACGAGACGGGGAGAAGATAGTACTATCCCGTGCACTAAATCTTGTACTAAATGACAGAGTTTTCGTGCATGGAAACAAAACGATAGTCTTTTAATGTTCAATATAGTACTAGTAGAACCTCAAATTCCACCTAACACAGGTACGATAGGCAGGCTATGTGTCAATCCAGGGGCAACTCTACATCTAATCAAGCCACTTGGATTTGATATAGATGACAAGACAGTCAAGAGAGCTGGACTGGACTACTGGCATCTGGTTGACTTGGTCATATGGGAGAGCTTTGATGAGTTTTTAGCCCAGCACCCAATTGAAATAAATAGCTACATGGCAACTACCAAAACAGACAATCTATACTGGGATACAAAATTTCAAAGAGGAGACTATATACTATTTGGTTCAGAGACAAAAGGTATAGATGAAAAAGTCCTTCTAGCAAATCCTGATCAGTGTATCACTATACCCATGGGTGATGGTGGAAGAAGTCTAAATCTGGGCATCAGTGTAGGTATAGTAGCCTATGAGGCGTTGAGACAAAACTATGATGGATTTGAGAAGATTACTATAGAGAATAAGGAGAGATGATGAGTATCGGAGACTATCTATATATGGCTGCTATTCCTCTATTTGCATGGATGACTTTTCTCATCATCCGTGGTAATTTTCAGAGAAAATTCAATGATGATGGAGAGAGGATAGATTTGGTAGAGAAGGATAAAGATAAAGAAAAATAGCACTTTGACTTGGTGTCAGGTGTCAAATTTCAAATTGAATTCTTATCCAATTACCTCAAAGTAAAAAGTTACAATAGAGGTAACAAACCACTAATAACTACTTATCTATAGCTCCTAAAAATAAGCCACGAGGCTTACTCCTGAGCCTAATATTCATAATGCAAACTCCCTACCATAACCTACTCCAAACAAACAATACGATAAAATAACCAAACTTCAGAGGAGAACTTATGAGCCTACGTATACTAGATGCAAGCCATAACAAAAGCCAAGAATTTAGAGGTCTTAGATGAGTTCTATTAGTGATTTGTCACCTGACCCAAAAACCCTCAGAGGAAAGCAATATGACATTAGAAACATACATATTATTTTTATCAGCAAGTTTTCTTTTATGGATTACACCTGGTCAGGATACAATATATATTATTGCACGAAGTATATCTCAAGGTAAATTAGCAGGTATTATTTCAGCACTTGGTATTGGAACAGGTGCATTAGTACATGCACTACTTGCATCAGCTGGCGTATCAATAATTATACTTACTTCACCTATATTATTTTTAACAATAAAAATACTTGGTGGAGTATATTTAATCTATTTAGGAATAACAGCAATAATTTCAAAATCACAAGCATTTGAAAATTCAAATAT
>DAOUPF010000041.1 GCA_030626265.1 Sulfurovum sp. | reverse complement strand
GCTGTATCAGCTATACTACTCTCGCTAGCACTACCTATCCCTTCAGTATTGGCAGGGGTGACCTCAAAGCTGATATATTTCCCTTCATCAGCAGAGACTAGTGTATAACTTATGGCTATTGCTCCTGCTATGGCTGTTTTGTTAAGTCCTGTGGCATCATCTGAACTATACCACTTAAAGGTACTGCCATCCTCTACATCACTATCTGCATCACTATAGTCATAACCCCCTGTAAGTACTTCTCCTACCTCTAGGGCACCTGAGAATGTGACATTGGTGGTAGTAGGTGGAGTGTCTACATACTCAACAGCTCCTTTTGTTGCCTCTATGAGTGGACGAGCTTGACCTATCTGGTCTATTGGGAGTCCTGCTTGGATAGCTGTACCTACTGCTAGGCTAGTAGCTAATGGCATATGGGTGAGGATCGTACCACCATTGTTGGCTAGAGGTGAGAGGAGTGGATCTGTGACATTGGTATCATCAGTTGCTATCAGGCCACTAGTAAATGTACCAAACCCAAAGAGGTTATATCCTGTTGAGATGATATCCTCAAACTCAGGGTTGCTTGCATTGGCACCTACATTTCCTGCGATGATGCTATTGTTGACCACTGTAGTACCATCCATAGTTGCGATAGCACTCAAATGAGTTGCATTATTATCTGTGATAGTAGTATGGATGAGATTGATATCTGACTCATATGAATAAATAGCTCCTCCCACTTCTTCTGCATCATTACCACTGATAGTGGAATTGGTGATAGTTGCAGATGAGCCATATTTTACATTAACTCCACCACCAGCATAATATGCACTATTGGCACTGATGGTAGAGCTGCTGATGGTTAGCAGTCCATCTACTCCCATAATGCCTCCACCCTCATAATATGCATTATTGGCACTAATTGTAGAGTTGGTGATGGTTAGCAGTCCATCTACTCCCATAATACCTCCACCTAAAAGTGCATTATTGGCACTGATAGTGGAATTGGTGATGGTTGCAGATGAGCCATATTTTGCATTAACTCCGCCGCCTAAAAGTGCATCATTGGCACTGATGGTTGAGTTAGTGACCGTTACTATAGAACTATATGCAAAAACTCCTCCTCCATATTTATTCGCATTATTATTACTAATGTTAGAGTCGGTGACTGTTACTGATGAGCCATATTTTGTACTAACTCCGCCGCCTAAAAATGCATCATTGGCACTGATGGTTGAGTTAGTGACCGTTACTATAGAACTATCTGCAAAAACTCCTCCTCCATATTTATTCGCATGGTTTCCGCTGATGGTAGAATCAGTGACTCTTATAATAGATCCATATTGTGCATTAATACCAGCACCCATATCGCTATTTCCATTTTGAATCGTAATATTAGAGATATTCAAATCTGCAGTGTTCACACTAAGGACACCTACATTATTATTGCCATCTAGGACGATAGCATGATCGCCTCCATCAATAGCTAAAGATTTGCCATTAACTGATAGTGTGCTAGATAGTACAATATTCATATCGCTAGCAAAAGTAATCGTGCCTCCACTATTAGTTGCTTCGATGCAATCTCTGAGAGTAAAATCACCACTACTTAAATCGCTAGTCACAACTCCATTACACATAGGTATATCTGGCATGTCTAATGCCATTAGATGTGTCGCAACCACACTACTTAGCAGGATACCTTTGGATAATCTGTTCATTACATTCTCCTTCTAAAAATAAGCTTTGAGATATATTTCCTATTTGCGATTAGGATAACATAGATTTTATTGTGTAGTACTTTATTCTCAAGGGTATCAAGGTTTATTTTTTATTGTAGTTCCTTTATGCTGCATTTGGTAACTAATATAACATCATTATATATATCTCGTAAGCCATCTATCACATCCATCTTGATCTACCCCCAAGTACTGATATTGATGACGCTCAAAATAGCGTTTAAATCCAGGTCTCATCATTTTTCTGTTTTGGGTGACTACTAGAAACCCATTAACATTATCTTCCGATGCATACTGTGAGAGATAATCTCGCGTCTTGTGTAGCACTTGTGTGGAGAGATACCCTATACGGTCTTGGGTTCGTATAAACATCCTATAGTAGTAGTAACGCTCTTCTGCTTGCTCCCATAGCTTCGCTGTGCTTATCCCTACGATCTGCCAAGTATTATTACAAATCACATAGGCTACCTCTTTGACACGCCGTTTTGCTTCGATAGGATCAACAACTGCTTGCTCTCTTTTCCAAAAGTCAATCACATTTTGCTCTTCTTGGTCTGTTAGTTCTTTGTATACTTGAATCAAGTGATATCCTAAAACAATCTCTTTGTTGTGCTTTTGATAAAGTATGCTTGCTTCTGTTTCCATCATTGTATTCCTTCTAATAAATTATCTGTCTATACCCATCTCATACCAAATGCATATACTCATCAGGCACAGAGTAGGAGGTCTCCATCAAGGCATCATCTTGATTGAGTAGTAAAGGAGAAGTACTCCCCTCTAGTGCCACCACAGAAAATATCTCCTCTACCCCCTCTGTAAACTTCAAAAACCCTATTACTTGTTCGGTCTCTATGTTGACCACCCAGACACCGCTCTGTCTCTCTTCAAGTTTCTCAATGAGAGGAAAGTCACTAAATACAGCTGTCTCTCTGACCTTGGAGAGTCCGATAAAGGCGAGAGGACCCACGAAGCTAATACCGCGTGCAAATCCTGGTAGCTCTACTATATTGGTGAGTTTTTTGGTTTTGAGGTCTAGTGTAGTGAGGTAGCCCTCTCCAGAGTTGAGTATCCAGAGCTTGTCTCTGTACCATCTAGGTGAGTGCGGCATACTCAGCCCCTCCATGACTATCTCTTGGGTATCGATATCGATGAGGATACCGCCATCCCTTTTGTTGGCTCTCCACCCTCCTGTGGTATCGGTCTTGCCTAGAGCAGTGATGTATTTGGGCTTGCCATCTATGACACAGAGACCATTGAGGTGACAGCGATCCTCAGGAGCAAGTTTAGTGATGAAGTTAGGTATCCATGCAGGCACAAAACTAGAGTCATCATCATAGTAGCATAGAGCAGAAAAGCGTGTATTGATAAACCATAGCCTATCATCTATATACTCCATCTCGTGGATATCTATATTACCTGTAGTGTGGCGGTTTTGGATGAGATAACAGCTATCATGTTGGACAGCTGGTGTGACTTTGCTAGAGACATCAGGCATATTTTTGTATGTGATAATCTCCTGCTTGGTACCGATGCAGAGCTTTTTGTTATCTCCATAGACTCCCATAGGTCTATCCATGCCTATGAAATGTGTATTGATTACACCGTCTTTGGGATGGACTAGGATTAGCTTGCCTGCTTGGTAGGTTGAAACTATGAGAGAGATATTTAGTTGCTTGAGTATGTCATGTAGATTATTGGTGTGTACACTGGCTAAGTTTTGATTGGTCGATTGATTATCCATGTTGAAAGTCCCATATATTTTGGTATCTAATTACAGTACAATATAAAATATTCTCTTTTTCTTTAGATTAATTTATTTATCTAATTTAAAAATATATGATACCTTTAGTAACTATTTCTCCTCTGTTGATTAGCTACAGATAATTCTACTCTCTAATCTCCACTCCCTCTTTTGTCACAGATATCGTATCATATTTATTGTAGAGGACATTTGATCCTTCTTGTACTTTTACAAACTTTCTTTTGGTGTAGTCTACCTGATAGTCTCCAGGATTTTTGACAGAGAAGTCTACACAGAGTTTGGCAGCTGAGTGTATGACTGAGTCTGGTAGGTTTTGTTTATCTGTTCTGATGATGACATGTGATGACGGTATACCTTGGATATGCATCCAGATATCGTTTGCACGAGCCAGATGTAGTAGTTTTTGATTTTCGTTACTATTGCGTCCTACAAAGACTTTGTAGTCCTCTATCCAGAAGAGCTCTCCATCTCTGAGCTTCTCTTTTTTTCGTTGTGACTTTGCTCTTTTGGGGGCTAGTAGCTCTAGCTCATGAGGTTCTTTGGCTTGTTCTAGAGCATATATTATATTTTCATAAAAAGACTTTTTGCTCTCTAGGTTTTCTTTCTCTATATGTATATTTTTAGCTTTGTTTTTAGCTCTTTTGGATAAGTTGAAGAAGTAGTCGCTTATGCGGTTGACTTTGATATTTTTTGGGAGATTGATAGTTATCTCCTCTCCATTGAAATCATAAGCTTTAAGCTTGGTATCATAGGGCTTTATCTGATAGAGATTTGCCAGTATTATATTGCCATACTCTTTATGCTTGGCTTCATCTGCTTCTAGTTTTGCTTGATTGGGAAGCTTGTTTAGAAGGGTAGATAATCTTTTGACCTTTTTTGCTGTTAGTGAGATCTTCTGTTTCTTCATCTCTAACAATCTTTTTGCTTGAATATCTGTATGTTTGTCTAACAAATAGCTATCAATGTCTGCTATCTCTATAGTCTCCTCTTTGCGTTCATGAGCAGGGATAGATAGTAGCTCAACTCCAGGACGAATTACACGAAATGAGCTATCTGCATCTATATGCCTTAGAGCTTCTATGATGACTTCATTATCATCTATGAGTATGGCATTTGTATTTTTGCCTGTAAACTCTAGCTGAAGATATATAATCTTATCTTTGTAGCTACTTTTTGGAGCTAGGCATAGGCGTAAGATACGGTCATCATGTGGTACAGTTATATCTATGATTTTGCTAGCAGAGAGTAGAGAATGCAGTAGGTTGTCAAAAGGAGCATTGTATCCCTGTAGGGGCCTTTGAGATGGAGCTTTATACACGAAGCTATGTCCTCTGGTCATGTTGAAAAAGTAGCTATGGTTTTTGTCAAAGTTTAGCTCTATGGTATTGTCTTCTATGCGTCTAGCACGGGAGATAAAGGAAAAGGTATTTAATCGCTTTGCGATGGCTTTAAGTTCATATAGTTTCATAATTCTAATTCTTTATATGGCGTAGGGTGGATTTATCCACCGTTAAATTAATTCTATTGCATAATTTAGATTAAAATAAAAATTCAAATAATGGTGGATAAATCCACCCTACGCGTTATGAGGTATTTGGTGACATTCTACCATAAACAACTTTCGCTATAATTGCGTCAATATTATTATAGGATTTTACTATGGGACAGACAATAACAGAGAAGATTTTTTCAGAACATGCAGGGCATGAGGTTAGTGCGGGTGAGATTATACGAGTAGATATAGATATGGTGATTGGTAATGATATCACTACTCCTATCTCTATCAGAGCATTTGAAGAGAGTGGGGCTACGAAGCTAGCTAAGCCTGACAACTTCTGTATCGTTATGGATCACTATATTCCTGCCAAAGATATAGCGTCAGCAAACCAAGCCAAAATAAGCCGTGATTTTGCCTATAAGCATGACCTCAAATACTTTTTTGATGAGAAAGATATGGGTATAGAGCATGCTCTTTTGCCAGAAAAAGGGCTTGTAGTCCCTGGTGATGTAATCATTGGTGCAGATAGCCATACTTGTACTCATGGTGCATTGGGAGCATTTAGTACGGGTATGGGTAGTACAGATATCTCTTTTGCTATCATCACTGGTGGCAATTGGTTCAAAGTACCAGAGACTATCCGTGTGGAGCTAGTAGGTAAACCATCAGAGCATATATATGGCAAAGATATAATCCTAGAGCTTATCCGTATCCTAGGAGTTGATGGTGCACTATATAAAGCTATAGAGTTCACAGGTGAGGCAGTATCACACCTAGGCATGGCAGATAGATTTTCTATATCCAATATGGCGATAGAGGCTGGGGCAAAGAGTGGTATATTTGCAGTTGACAGCGTGACAGAAGAGTATCTAAAGGGTAGAAGCGATGCCAACGGAGGGCTCAGAGCAGAGCCAAAGATACACTACTCTGACGAGGATGCTACTTACTGTAGAGAGATTACTATAGATGTAGCAGCTCTCTCTCCAGTGATTGCTTATCCATTCCTGCCATCAAATGGCAAGAGTGTAGAACAAGCAGTAGCAGATGATATCAAGATAGACCAAGTAATGATAGGCTCATGTACCAATGGACGCATAGAGGACTTGCGAATAGCAGCAGTGATAATGAAAGGCAAAAGAGTAGCTAGACATACACGAATGATAGTCACTCCAGCTACTCAAAAGATATTTCTCCAAGCACAAGATGAGGGTTTGATGGAGATACTCATAAACGCAGGTGCAGTAGTCTCTAATCCTACTTGTGGAGCATGTCTAGGTGGCTACATGGGCATACTAGGTGATGGTGAGAGATGTGTAGCTACAACCAACCGTAACTTTGTAGGTCGTATGGGAGCTAGGACTTCAGAGATATACTTAGCCAACTCAGCAGTAGCCGCGGCTTCTGCAATAGCTGGTAGGATAGTAGATCCTAGAGAGGTATAAGTAGATAAATAAAATATTGTAAAAATATTAAAAAATATGCTATAATCAGGGCTAAGTAACTTTTCTGATATAAGTTGTTTTGTTTAGTATCTTTTTGCATGCATGGATTTTATGTGAATTTTTAGCAAAACCTTACCTTCATATGGAGTTATTAAAAGGAGTTAAGGGGTGAGTATGTTTAGAGATATTTCATTAAAAATAATACCATTGAAAATATTTGCTTGTATTTTTTTAATGCAAAGTTTAGTGGCAGGAGATATAGAGCAAATACTTCCACTAGATAGTAATTTCACTATAGATGGTAATGGTGGCGTAGAGGTAATGCGTGTACAGTCTGACGGAAAAGTCGGCATTGGCACAGCTGCACCGAATGAAAGACTAGAAGTAAATGGTCATATTCGTATGACTGATGGTAGTGAAGCAAACAATACTGTTATGATTGGTGATGCAAACGGTACAGCTTCTTGGGCAGATATATCTATAGTTCAGGATGGTATTGGAACAGACGATCAGAATATCACAGACTTTAATCTCACAGGAAATACTCTAACCCTAGAGATTGAAAATGGAAACACAGTAACTGTTGACCTCTCTTCATTGACTGGTTCTGGTACAGATGATCAGAACATTCTAGGCTCTTCTCTTGCAGGTTCAACATTGACTATTGGTATTGAAGGTGGTACAAGTGAAGATGTAAATCTCTCTACACTCTTAGACAATACAGATGAGCAAGATATCCAAAACCTAGCACTTAATCCAACTACAAATGTCTTAACAGTAGGGATTGAAAATGGTACAAGCCAAACAGTTAACCTCTCCGCACTTGCAGACAATACAGATGAACAGAACCTTACATTAATAGATACCACACTAGCCATTGATAGTGGTAATAATATTGACCTCAATGATACCTTTGCTACCGATGCAGAACTAGCAGTACTCAATACTGATGATGCTGATGCAGACCCTACAAATGAGATACAAGACTTGAACCTTACAGGTACAACACTTGCTATTGTTGGTGGAAACTCTGTAGACTTATCTGACTTGAATAACTCAGGAACAGATGACCAAACTATAGATGCCTTTGGATTAGTAGGTACAACATTAAATATTTCAGTTGAAGATGATGCTGAAGCAAATAAGACAATTGACCTTGATACAACATTCGCAACAGATGCAGAACTTGCAGCATTGAATATAGATGATGCTGATGCAGACCCTGCAAATGAGATACAAGACTTAGACTATAATGCAACTACGCAGATATTAAAGATTACAAAGAATGGAACAGCCACTGATGTGAATCTCTCTAGCCTAAACAATGCAGGGAGTGATGATCAACTGATACAAGACTTTAACCTCACAGGAAATATCTTAAGTCTTACACTAGAAAATGGGGGAACACAGGATGTAAACCTCTCTGACTTCAATGATACCGTATCCATTGCAGCTGTACAGACTGCACTTGTCGCACATATTGCAGTAGACGATGATACTAATACAACAAATGAGATACAAGACTTAGACTATAATGCAACTACACAGATACTTAAGATTACCAACAATGGAACAGCTACAGATGTCAATCTCTCTGCGTTGAATAGTGCAGCAAGTGATAATCAGCAACTTCAAACCTTTATATTCAATGGTACAGACCTGAATCTTACCCTCGAAGATGGTGGGTCTGTGACTGTGGACTTGTCTGATTTGAATGACACCGCAGCTATTAATGCTGTACAAACATTATTGGAAACACAGATAAATGATGTAAACTCAACACTTCAAGCACATATTACAGCTGACCTTGATATGAATGCAAGCAATGAGCTTATCACTGATGCAAACCTTAGTGGTACAGACTTACTCATTACAGATAATGGACAGACATGGACTATTGACCTCTCAGGACTTGAAAACACTGATGACCAG
>DAOUPF010000411.1 GCA_030626265.1 Sulfurovum sp. | reverse complement strand
TATAGAGGTAGCTGATGTACTTACTCGTATGCAAAAGGGTGGAGACTTAGAGCCTATGGAGCAAGGTATTATAGATAATGCTGTTCAATGGGTAAGTACTAAAGTAGAAGATGGAGTTATACCAGAGAAGAATAGAGCTACTATAGAAGCTAACATTAAGAAAGGCTCTGCTTTAGGTTATCTACAGGCTACTCTAATTAGGGCAATGTCTGGTACAGCCGCAAGTGAGGCAGAGGTAAAAAGACTACAAGATGTTATGCAGGGAAGTAACTGGAACCAACCAGAGGCTTTAAAGATAGCTCTTATAGAGTTTAATGATGGTTTAATTAGGCGTAATAAGACTTTAGGTAATCAACTAAGAGTATCACCTTTCGAGAATTACGACCTAAATAAGATGGGTATTGTAGGCGGTGCTAAGTCTAAAGGTAAAATAGTAGGTAGAAATGAAGCTACTGGTGAAGTCATGTATGAAGATGGCACAGTAGAAAAGGTTAAGTAATGGCTTGGGTAATGGATGAGGGCTATGAAGCCCCTAAAAAACAGACTGGATGGGTAATGGATGAGGGCTATGAAGCCCCTACTGAAGAAACTATAGAAATAGACACCACTAGTATGGGTCAAGGCTCTACAGATGATGTAGGTATCTATACTCCTCCAATAGCTGAAGAAGGTGGAGGTACTGCCTCACCTCAAGACTTACAGTTTGAACAGGATAGAAGCCTTAAAGCTGATATAGCTAGTGATGTAGAAGATGTAACTACTGCTACAACTAGTGTATATGACTCTATGACTGGTAATACTAAAGAAAAAGACAAGCAGGTCAAGAAGCTATTAAAGGAGAAGTATAACCTAGATGTGCAGACACAAAGCAGAGGTGGCAAGAAGTTCGCAATTATAGAGAATGAAGACGGTACTACCAGAGCTATAGAGATACCAGAGGATGGTAACTTACTAGAGACTTTCGAGAACTCTAGAGCTGAGATGGGTGGTGCTGTAGCTGGTGGACTAGCAGGTGCTCAACTAGGTGGACTTGCTGGACCAGTAGGTGCTACTATAGGTGCTACTATAGGTGCTGGTGTTGGTGCTTACTATGGTACTGGCTTAGATATAGATAGAGCGGCAGAAGATACTGGTATAGAGGTTACAGAGGAGCAGAGAAGTAGTTTACAAATGCAAGCAGGTATAACTGATGTAGCTGGTGGTGCTGTACTTGGTTTAGTAGGTAAAGGAATTACTAAGATATTCGGTAAGACTATACCT
Source organism: Sulfurovum sp. (assembly GCA_030626265.1). Lineage (GTDB taxonomy): Bacteria > Campylobacterota > Campylobacteria > Campylobacterales > Sulfurovaceae > JAAXPZ01. The sequence continues at coordinate 420 of DAOUPF010000411.1, read as the reverse complement.
AAGAACTTCACTAGTGTAGCAGACCTTACAGGTGATGAAGCTAAAGCTATGAAGCACTTACAGAAGCAGTCTGGTCTATCGGATGAGCAAATGGATGCACATATTAAGAGCTATGGCGATACTATAGAGGAACCTCTAACAGACCTTAAAGCTGTTGAAGCTGGAGCTAAAGGGTCAGAGCGTGAACAGGTAGGCTTTATAATTGAAGCTATGAACCAAGACCCTAAGATTAAAGCTAAGGCTTTAGAGGAATCCACTAGTAGGTCAGAGGCAGTAGGTAAAGCTTTACAGAGTATGAGTGATGAGCTAGAAGACCCATCCTTTATTAATCTATATAAACGTAGAACTCTAGACGATGAAGGTAGACGTAAAGCTACTAACTGGAAAGGTCTACAAAAGGACTTAGAGGCAGTAGGTTTA
>DAOUPF010000377.1 GCA_030626265.1 Sulfurovum sp. | reverse complement strand
TATTTGTATGAAAGTGTTTTATCTCTACACTAGTACATCTATTATCACTATGCAACTCTACTTCGATATATAACTTCACAGGAGTATCTACTAGTACTACTTCTACATTAGCTTCTTCTAAAAAAGATTGCACCTCTAACATTTGCTTAGGAGTTATATCATTTATAACCATCAAATCTTTCCTAGCATCACCAAATAAAAGCCCCATCACAGCAGACACCTCTATACCTACCATACCGCCACTATTTGGTACGACTACACTCTTGACATTTTTGATGATATTTCCAGATACATTGATAACTACTCTATCTATATCCTCATCAGGCAAAACTTCCCTAGCTTTTGCCGCTGCAAATGCTATAGCTATAGGCTCTGTACAGCCCTGAGCTGGTACTACCTCTTCATTCAGTATGCTAAGAATATTATCTACTTGTTCATCTGTAAAATTCATACATTACTCCTGTATCTCTATATTTTTCATAGGTTTAACAAACATAAAATAGTACCACAGTGTCAATCCATATACAAATATGGAGAGCACAACGACACCAATAGTAACTGACTCAAACATATCTATATATGGCAAATCAGCAGGCAACATATGAACCAAGATAATAGACAGAGCCCCTTTCATACCACTAAAAGTCAGTACAAACCAACCCTCTACTCCTACAGGCTCTATATGTCTAGATTTGGCTCCTAAAAAAGCAAATTTTGCCATTGAGAGAGCACGGATAATAGTCGTGATAGCAAACATAATCAAAATCTCTTTCCAGTACTGCATAAGACTAGCGAAATCCACCATCTCTGCAAGCACAAAAAATATCATCGCAGCTGCGATATACCCAAACTCTTTTGCCATCTCATATATATACTCCAACCTCTCAGTAGTAGTTGCTTGTATCTTGTCTAGCCTTATACGCCTATAGGCACGGCTAAATCTACTGTCTGATAGCTCTTTGCTATCTATATCCATATCTATAAATACCTTGGTTCCCATGATAGCTACAATGAGAGTCAATATACCAGAAATATGAAAATACTCTGCAGCTACATATGCCACATATGCCTCAACTACAAATGCAAAAAACTCGCTTCTCTTGTCTGAAAAAAGCTTCATCACTAGATAGAAAAATGCCGCAATCAAAAGTCCAAGAAGTGTACTAAATACAAATACTTTCAACGCTGATGAGGATGCTGTAGCAAAACTCATCTCACCACTCATCATCCACGGTATCCCTATAAAGAAAAATGCGATAACTGCTGTGGCATCATTACCCAGTGACTCTCCCTCTATGAGTACCTTGGTTTGATGTGGAATTGCCTTGAACTGTGAGAGTACAGACTGCACGCTGACTGCATCAGTCGCCATATTGATAGCAAATAGCGTCACATAAGCACCAAGGCTCAGCCCTGCAAATATATCAAAGTAGTACAAGCTAGTACCAACAGCTATAGATATAGAGACAGATACAACTGCTAGATAAAATATCTCCAATCCATACTTCTTGACATCTTTGAAATGCAAATGCAGTACATCAGCCATAAATATAAGTGGTATACAGAAGATTATAAGCGTATCAAACGATGACTTTAGGTCAAGAGGAACAAGCTTTGGCACCATAGTATATATGAGATAAGAGCCAATAAGTAATATAAATACTGATGGTATCTTTAGCTTCGATGATATGGCATTGGACATGATGACTAGCGATAGGATTGTAATAGTGGTGATTTCTAGTGCAAAAGAGTGCATGAGTTTTGCCTTTTAGCATATGTTTATAAGTTTATAATTTAGTATTGTACTGAAAAAAGTAGAAAAACGAAGAGTGTTTACAGGCAAAAATGCCTGTAAAGAAAACTATGAGAGATTATGCAGAGACTACAGATACTCTTTTTTGAGTAGAAGTTCTGTTGTCAAACTTTACTACACCTTCAACAAGTGCAAATAG
>DAOUPF010000217.1 GCA_030626265.1 Sulfurovum sp. | reverse complement strand
CTTCACCTTTAAATAGCAGCTCAATACCACTCTTTTTGATATCCTCTAGGGTAGGTTTGAGCATCGCTACTACCTCTGTAGATGTGATGATCTCAGGATCAACATTGGCATAGATATAGAAGTTGATCTCTCCATTATCTTTGACCAGTTGTGCTAGAGTCTGAGTGATATCTATCTCACATACTTCTCTTAGAGCTACCTTTGTACCATCACTCAGTGGGATTAGTCTATCTTTGAAGCTCTCAAAGCTATCTTTGTCTATAGATTTTATTTTTATGTCTACCATACCAGTTTCATCAAATATTACAGTTGCCTTTTTTGACAAGTACAGAGTAGCTAGATATGAACCAATAATCTTCTCATTGAGTCCTAGTCTTTGACCGTAGTTTGTGACTTTTAGCTTGATTTCATCGATACCAAATTTTAGTGAATTTCCTATATTTTTGACACCATCATAAGTTTTTAGCTCATCAGCTATCTTCTCTATGGATGATATTATCTTTTTTGTATCTGTGCTGGCTATTCCTATCTTGATATCAGCTTTGATAGGTCCTACTTTTTTCTCCAATACTGCCAGCTCTTCTAAATCAAATTTATCTTTATACTCTTTCTTATCAAAAAATTGTTTCAACATTTTTGCTATTTTCTTTGAGTTATCTGTTCGTGTCTTCTTAGTATCTTCATGATAGAAGCTTAGATATGGAGTGATATATGTATCTATGGGATTCTCTGCTTTGAGTGGTCCTAGCTCTATAGTCATATACATAGCGTTGACTGCATTCTCTTTATTGTTTCCACTATCGTATCTATATCCAGCTACAGAATCGATATGATATATGGAAAATTTATCCTTATTTTTTATCAAATCTTTCTCTATCTCTTTTACTATGGCAAAGGACTCTTCTAGTGTTGAGTTTTCATTGGCTTTAAATGAGACTTTGATATTGGTAGAGTCAAATTTAGGGAACATTTGAAATTTGGAGTCTTTTACTATATTGAAAGTAGCAAAAGGAACTAAAATGATAAATATAAGTAAAAATGTTTTTTTCCATCTCATAAAGAAGTGAATGATAGCAGAGTACATTTTGTTGACTCTATCCCAAGAGGTGACTTTGGCTCCTGCTTTTAGAGTGTGTATTGCATGAATAGGAAGAAATATAAATGACTCTAACAATGATGCAAAAATTAGGGCACTTAGAGCTATGGGTACCAGCTTGATGACCTCTCCCATCGTACCACTTATCATCAAGGATGGTAAAAATGCAAAAAGTGTAGTTATAGAAGCGATAGTTACAGGACCTACCATCTCTTTAGTTCCTATAAAGGCTGCCTCTTTTACTGGCATACCAGTCTCTATGTGTTGTTGGATATTCTCACTTACTACTATCGCATCATCTACGACTATACCCAGTGCTATGAGTATACCAACCAAGAACATCATATTGATGGTATATCCAGAGAAGTATATGTATATAGCAGAGATGATAAATGTGGTAGGTATACCTATAGAGATGATAAAAGCCATCCTTGCATTTATCAAGATCATGACTAGAAAAGTAATCAATAAAATTCCAAATAGAATATTTGACATGACGGTATTTAGTCTATCTTTGATTCTGCTACTATTGTCATCACTTATAGCAAATATGATATCTGGATGCTCTTTTTCAATAGTCATAACAATTTTTTTGATATCTTTTGCTATCTGTATAGCATCTCCTGTAGAGAGCTGGGATACTACGAGTGATAGGGCATCTTTACCATCAAATGAGTATAGAGTAGATGACTCTTCGTATCTTTTTGTGATTATTACCAAATCATTTAGTTGGAGTAGTTTGTCTTTTACTCTGAGTATAGTATTTTTGAAATCCTCTACATTTTTTGCACCATTGTAGGTAGATATATAAAATTGTTTTGTACTCTCATCAATTTTACCAACAGGGAATATATATGATAATGAAGATATAGCATCATAAACATCACTACTGTTTAGTCCATATGCTTCTATCTTTTTCTCATCTAAGAGAACTTCGTAGTGTAGGCTAGAATCACCAAGGATAGAGACATCACTTACACCTTTGACACCAACCATCATACTTTCAAACTTGGTAGCAAATGGTTTTAGCTCATCTACAGAATACTTTTTTGATGTGAGAGATACATCGATTAGTCCCTTAGTTCTCTCCATGATATTGACTAGAGGTTCATCCATATCACTTGGTAGGCTTGAGCGTATTTTTGCAACTTCATCCTTGATTTTATCTGCTATATTAAATCTATTTACACCTTTACGAAGTTCAAGTATGATAGAGAATTTACCAGGGCTTATGACAGTGGAGACCTCAACTACTCCATCTATATTTTTCACACCATCTTCTATCTCTTTGACTGCCATTTTATCTAGTATATCTACACTAGCTCCTGCATATGAGCCTTGGATAGATATCATATCCAAGTCAAAGGTAGGAAATATCTCTTTGGGTGTATTCATATATGCCCAGATACCTATAGCAAATATCAGTGTAAACAGTGAATAATTCATCCGTGAATTCTCTATAAAAAACTTCAATACTCTATCAAACATCAATATTCCCTCTATAGTTTATTATTTTATATTTATATCATTCCAATATCAACTTAATGTTAATTTTGTGTTTTTAATGCATAATTTGGGGAGCAAACTACTCTTTTGCGTCTAAACTTCCCTCTGTACACTCTATGACACCTGTAGTAGTATCATTCTTACTTACACAGTCTATTGTTACGTTGAGATCACTCATCTCATTATCAATATCTTTTGTAATAATCTCTTTTTTAGTTTTATTCCAGTTTGTGTAGTCATATTGGGATGTTCTATCACCTAACTCTTCGTTTATTTTGTTGACAGCATTTATACATGTTGAGGCGTCTTTTGTATCTTCTGAATGGTCTATACACTCTCTAGCACCTTTGAGTGCCACCATGAGCTTTGGTAGTAGTCTCTTCTGTTTGACTAAGTAGCGCTTCCCTAGAGTATTGATGACCTCTTTCTCTTGTTCTTTGGTTAGTGTAGTATTACTATCATCTAGATTTATGCCCATTTCCTTTATCTTATGATTAAGATCTTCTATGGCTGTCATATAATCTGCTGTTTGCACTGAAGCGGAGGCATTTGAAGTATAATCATTACCTACCATTACTGCAAAACCAGGTAATGCAAATTCGCTCTCTGATATAGGCTTATCCAATATAACTACCTGTGCAATACGAGTGGATTTGAACCCTGTAGTCTCTATGGTTATCTTTAGAGGTATGCCTTTGTATAGGCAGATAGTTTGGTCTTTTGTCTGCCACAAGTCACATCTGTAGCTTGCTATTATCTCTTCGCCTACTTTGACAGCTTTCATCTCTTTGAGTATCTCTACACTCTCATCAGACATATCTGCACCTTGTGCTATGGCTATGTCTATGTTACGGTCTCTTGTCTGATAGGTGATATTCTCATCAAAATCAACTGTATATACCGTACCATAGTCCAGTCTACTCATAGTATG
>DAOUPF010000060.1 GCA_030626265.1 Sulfurovum sp. | reverse complement strand
CCATACTCTTGAATGTATTATCCTCTTCTCTAACATACATTCTATAGAGTAGCCTATCTAGATGAAGCTGCTTTGCTTTCCAGTGTTTGACACCCTCTCTAGCTTTAAGTTTATCAACTCGCCCTACCATCTCATGTATGGTTCTAAAACCAAGTTCAGCCATGATCTCTCGTAGCTCCATAGCCAAGAACTTCACGAAGTTTACTACATGCTCAGGCTTACCTGTATATTTAGCTCTCAAACTTTTATCTTGAGTTGCTATTCCTACAGGGCAGGTATTGAGGTGACACTTACGCATCATGATACAGCCCTCTACTATCAAGGCACTCGTAGCAATCCCCCACTCTTCTGCACCTAGTAGTGTAGCGATGGCAACATCTCTACCAGAGCGAAGCTGTCCATCAGTCTGAAGTGTAATTCGACCTCTCAGACCATTTTTGACCAATGTCTGATGCGTCTCAGAGAGTCCAAGCTCCCATGGAAGACCAGCATGTTTGATAGATGTCTGAGGACTAGCTCCCGTACCACCATCAAATCCTGAGATGAGTATCACATCAGAGTATGCTTTTGCCACACCAGCGGCGATGGTTCCTACTCCTACTTCTGATACTAGTTTGGTATTTATCCTAGCATTGACATTGGCATTTTTCAGGTCATGTATGAGCTGTTTCAAATCCTCTATCGAATATATATCATGATGTGGTGGTGGTGATATGAGCCCTACTCCTGGAGTAGAATGTCGTGTAGCTCCTATGACCTCATCTACCTTATCTCCTGGTAGCTGTCCACCCTCTCCTGGTTTTGCACCTTGGGCTAGCTTTATCTGTAGCTCTTCTGCGTTGACTAGATAGTTGGCAGTGACCCCAAATCGTCCAGAGGCTATCTGTTTGATTTTGGAGTTTTTATTGGTTCCAAATCGTTTGGAATCTTCTCCACCCTCACCTGTATTACTCTTAGCCCCTATAGAGTTCATCGCGATTGCTAGAGTCTCATGGGCCTCCTGTGATATAGAGCCATAACTCATAGCACCAGTTGCAAATCTCTTCATGATATTCTCTGCAGGCTCTACCTCATCTATATCGATAGGTTTTATCTTGTTAAAGTCAAGCAAGCTTCTAAGAGTTACAAAATCCTCATTTGGCTCATCTACTGTTTTGGTATACTGCTTGAAAGTCTCATAAGAGTCATTCTTGGTCGACTGCTGTAACAAGAAGATATTCTCTGGTGATAAGAGGTGATTTTCACCTTTTTGACGATAAGCATACTGCCCACCTACACCCAAACCATTAGACTCAACTACATGTTTAGGGTATGCAAGAGAGTGACATAGTAGCGTCTCTATCTCTAGAGTGTCTATATCAATTCCACCTATTCTAGATGGTGTACCCTTGAAGTACTTATCTACTAGTTTACTACTCAAACCTACAGCCTCAAATATCTGAGCTCCTGTGTATGAGCGGATAGTAGATATCCCCATCTTGGACATGATTTTATATATGCCTTTACCTATAGCTTTAATATAGTTTTTTACTGCCATATCATGTGTCAAGTCTTCACGGATAATCTTTCGTGTTCTCATATCCTCTATAGTTTCAAATGCCAAGAATGGATTGATAGCATTTGCACCATATCCGATAAGTGTAGCAAAATGATGTATCTCTCTAGGCTCTGCTGACTCGATGACTAGTCCACAGCTAGTCCTAGTACCCTCTGCTATGAGGTGCTGATGTACAGCTGAAGTAGCTAGTAGTGTAGGGATAGGTGCTTTTGTATCACTAATGCCTCTGGTCGTTAGGATAATAACTGTATATCCATCTGCTACTGCCGTACTAGCTTCTAACTTCACACGCTCTAGAGCATCTTTCATATCACCCTGTTTAGTCGAGTCAAATAGTATCTCTATGATCTTTGTTTTGAAGTTAAACTTATCGATACCCTTTAGCTTGGCTATCTGCTCGTTATCTAGTATAGGAGAAGAGAGCTTGATAAAGTTTCTCTCCTCATCTACCTCTTGAAACAAGTTACCCTGAGAGCCTATGTATGAGGTCAAAGACATCACTGACTCTTCTCTGATAGGATCTATAGGTGGGTTTGTCACTTGAGCAAAAAGCTGGTGAAAGTAGTTGTATAGATTTATAGACTTATGCGAGAGAACTGCAAGAGCTGCATCATTACCCATAGAGCCTGTCGCTTCATATGCATCATTTGCCATTGGAGTAATAACAGTTTTCAAATCCTCTACACTATAACCATAACACTTCTGTCTCTGTAGGACTGTCTCATGATTTGGCTGCCAAATCTCTTCATTGAGTGGTAGGTCATCTAGATTGATTTTCTGTTTTGCTACCCAGTCTTTGTATGGGTATGCAGTGGCTATCTGCTCTTTTATCTCATCATCAGAGATTATCTCACCCTTTTTCAAGTCAGCCAAGAACATTTTTCCAGGTTGCAATCGACCTTTGAGCACTATATCTTCACTAGGGAACTCCAAAGCTCCCTGCTCTGAAGCCATGACTAGGATATTGTCTTTAGTGAGAAAATATCTAGATGGTCTGAGTCCATTTCTATCTAGTGTCGCACCCACAATGTTCCCATCTGTAAATGCCACAGAAGCAGGACCATCCCAAGGCTCCATAAATGTAGCATGATACTCATAGAACGCCCGTCTATCCTCTGTCATCTCATCATCTCTCCAAGCTTCAGGAATCATCATAGCCATAACATGAGGCAGAGATCTGCCTGCTAGTGTGAGAAGCTCGATTACATTATCCAACACAGAACTATCACTACCTTTGGCTTCATTGATAAGGTACGGGTAGATTTTGTCAAGCTCATCATCAGTGAAGAGTTTGGAGCTTAGTAGTGACTGTCTAGCTTTCATCCAGTTGATGTTACCTCTGAGGGTATTTATCTCTCCATTGTGAGCTATATATCTAAATGGCTGAGCTAGTGGCCATGATGGAAAAGTATTGGTAGAGAATCTACTATGCACGAGAGCAATAGCCGACTCAAAATCATCATCACCCAAATCAGCAAAATACAGAGGTAACTGCTCTGTAATCAACTGCCCCTTATAAGATATAGTCTTGTATGACATAGAAGGCATATAGAAGTAGCTAGTTCCCCTCACTGGTGAAGCTGTCACTCTAGCCTGTGCATACTTTCTGATGACAAAAAGTTTTCTCTCAAATGTTTCTGTATCAATATCATCTGCTTTTTTGATAAAGACATGTTTGATGATAGGCTCTATGGCCTTGACAGTATCACCCAATGAATCATTGACAGTAGGAACTTTTCTCCATCCTAGGCACTCCTGCCCCATATCCTCTATACACTGCTCTACGATACTCTGAGTCTCACTATATGCATCAGGGTCTCGTGGGATAAATACCACACCCACACCATAAGAGCCAAACTCTGGCAGATCAATATCACTACTCTGTTTTGCAACTCTACGCATAAACTTATCTGGCATCTGTGTCAAGATACCAGCACCATCACCAGAATTGTGCTCCGCTCCCACTGCCCCTCTATGCTCCAAGTTTATCAAGAGCTCTATACCCTTGCTCACGATATCATGTGACTGCTCCCCTTTTAGGTGTGCGACAAAACCTACTCCACAGGCATCATGTTCAAAATCAGGGTCATACAAGCCCTCTTTTTCTGGATAACATTTAAACTTCATATACTAATATCTCCTATTTAAAATTATAAAAATAGCTCTTTTATATTAGTTTCTATAATATCTAAATTAATTTATAGCTCGATTAAGTGCTAAAATAATGTCAAAAGATAAGGCATACTTGTCTATATGTTTTTCTATTTTTCTCCTACAATATCACTCAATACATCATGCGCATGATTGATAGCCATAGCGATAGAGCCCCCACTGTCAAATACGATATCACCCACCATGTATAACCCCTCAACACTAGTCTCATGAGTATCTGAGAATATCGGTTGACCATCCTCATCCAAGTCTATGTTGCAACTACGCAAGAAATCCACTGGTGTTGTACCACCCAAGGCATATATGACTCTATCGTATACTGTATAGAAACCATTGCTATAGTTTACTTTTACTTTACCCTCATGATTGTTTTCTATAGAGTCAATATTTGTACTATATCGTACACGCAGGATCTCCTCTTGGTCATATTTTGTTATCATCTCTCTGTTTATATCATTGATTCTCGCAAATTCATCTTTGCGGTATGAGAGGGTGACTACATTGTCTTTGGTCAGATGACATGCATACTCTACTGCCGTATCTCCACCTCCGACTACTAGTATCTTCTCATGACCACGACAGTCATGTGGATTGAAGTTGATGACAGACTTTATGGTTCGTGGGATTTTGTATGATGGCTTGTTTGGTTTACCCATTCTGCCGATTGCTATGATGACATTTTTGGCTCGATATTCACCACTTGATGTTGCTACAACAAACTGATCTCCATCTTTATTTACACCTGATACTTCCGTATTAAATAGTGTATCTATACTCTCATCATCTAGCAGAGTCTCAAAATAATCCAGCGTACTCTCTTTGGTTCCATCGAAGAACTCTACATTGCCTTTTATATTCACCTCTTGACCTTGCCAATCTTTGTCTACTCGTTTTGAGTCTTTGTAATACTGACGAATAGTCTGAGAGTGGTTGTCTCCCTTTTCTATAAAAAGTATCTTCTCCATACCAAATATAGAAGCCTCTACAGCAGATGCAATCCCACCTGGTCCACCACCTACTATAGCTATATCATATAAATTTTCCATTAGAAATTCCTTTATATTATAATAATAAAATATTATAACATAAATATATTATTTCTTATATATTTATGTTATAATTATTTGTAATTTGACTCCTGACCCCATCTATATATATGGTATAATGCATATATTATTTGTAAGTAATATTATTAAATTTTTATTTTTCTACCTAAAAGTGTAATCTATTCAAAAGGGATAAAAGCATGAAAAGTCTCCCCTATTCACATATCACCATCTATATTCTCTATCTCATCGTCTGGGCTATCGCAGCTATAGATCCTAAATATCCAGACGATTGGTTACTTGAAAATATATTAGATTTTACAATGGTACCATTAGTGATATGGCTAGATATCAAATACAATTTTAGTTTCATTAGTATGGTTTTTTTACTGATTTTTGCCTCTGCTCATTCTCTAGGATCTCACTATACTTATGCAGAGATGGAGTATTTCAATATCATTACAGAGTGGTTTGGTGCAGAGAGAAACCACTATGATAGATTGGTTCATTTCCTCTCAGGACTTCTTCTTTTTCATCCAATCTATGAGATGAGTATAACGGTAATTCCTAGAGTAAAAATTGCACTACTGTTTACCATAACTGCTATCATCTCTATATCTACATTTTATGAGATTATTGAGTGGGTTGCTGTATTATTGTTCAGTCCAGAACTGGGAATGGCATTTCTAGGTATCCAAGGTGATGTCTGGGATGCCCACAAAGATACCCTGCAAGCTATCATAGGAGCACTGCTAAATCTGCTATTTTATCAGCACTATACAAGAGTGATGGAGGAGCAATAAGAGTTATTTACTTCACTCCTTTTTGATGCAATATAGCATAGTTTTTGCACCCTTGTTCTACTCCAAGATCACACACTTTTCCAAAAAGCTCTTTTGCTCTTTTGCTATCTTTTTTTATACCTCTTGCATTATAATACATAAGTCCTAGATTTATGCAAGCATCTGGGTAATCTTTTTCGCAAGAGCTTTCATAATACTCTATAGCTTTTGCATAATTTTGAACAACACCTTTTCCCTTTTCATAAAGACTTCCTATATTGTTACACCCTATTTTGCTACCATACTGACATGCTTTATCATAGTTTTTGACTGCTTTAGATATATCTTTTTCTACACCTATACCATAGTTATAGATATAGGCAATATTATTGCAACCCAAGGCATATTCTCCTTGACAAGCTCTATCATAATAGTATAGTGCCTTAGTAGTATCCTTATTTTCTTTATCATCATAAAATATCCCTAGATTATAGCAGGCTCCATAATAACTGTTATCACACGCATGGTTATAATGTTTTTGCATTTTGGTATAGTCTTTTTTAACTCCTCTTCCATGCCTATAGAGTATCCCTAGATTATAGCAGCCTATCATCGCATCATTTTCACATGCCCTCTCATATAATTTCTTGGCTTTTTTAAAGTTTTGTTTGGACTCTCCACCTATATCATAAAAAAGCCCTAGATTTGAGCAAGCGTATGCATGATCATCATCACATGCTTTTTCAAAAAACTTTTTAGCTTTTTTATAATCTTTATCGATACCATCACCCCTAAAGTACATCAACCCGAGACCATTACAGCTATCCATTACTTTGCCCTTGCATGCTTTTTCATACAAATAGCGAGCCTTTGACAGATCTAGCCTTGTACCATTACCATTTTCATACATTGTACCACACTGATAACAGCCCTGAGCATCTCCACCATCACAAGCTTTTTGATAAAGTTCTTTAGCTTTAAAGTAGTCTTGTTTGGTATCTTTTCCCTCTATATACATCTCTGCTAGCATCATACATGACTCTTCATCTCCATCATCACACTCTACTGTAAAAAGATCTATGGCTTTGGTATAATTACCATCTTTGTACATATCTTGACCACTCTGTCCACTACTTATCCATGTGATTATCAGTACAACTATAGTGCTCCAGATAAAATATTTTATTTTCTTCTCCATTTACTGCTCCTCTAAAAATATCTGCTCTTACTATACCCAGTTATTATGTCAAAGATGTGTCAAAATTCCATTTAAGATAAACTATAACCATATATTTTTGCAAAAAATAAAAAAGTGAAAAAGTGAAAAAATTACTATTGAGTGTTATATTAATTATTGCTACAAGCATTGATATTAATGCATCCGATGTTGGGTATGCTCAGGCTGCTTGAATCTTGGGATTTCTCATACCAGAGGCAAGGAGTTAAAAAAATAGGTACACAAATTAAAAAATCCTGTCTTATTTTAAAACAGAAAGTTTTATGGACTACTCTTTCACTAAAGAATTATCCACAGATGATGGAGACTCGACTTCTGCCTCTTGTTCGGCATTATTTTTCTTATTTAGCTTTTTTTGACGCTTTTCTTCTTGTTTCTTCTGTTTCTCGAGTTCTCGACCCCGTTTTTCATAAGAATAGTTTGTTTTTG
>DAOUPF010000473.1 GCA_030626265.1 Sulfurovum sp. | reverse complement strand
TGTACAGCAGATGTGGGTTGGATCACTGGGCATACATATATAGTGTATGGACCATTGGCGGCTGGAGCTACTACAGTGATGTTCGAGGGTGTTCCTACCTATCCTGATGCTGGTAGATGCTGGCGTATGGTTGAGGAGTATCAGATAAATCAGTTCTATACAGCACCAACTGCAATCAGACTTCTACACAAGATGGGAGCTGATGAGCCTAGCAAATATGATCTAAGCTCTCTACGGATACTAGGGACTGTTGGTGAGCCTATAGATCCACCTGCATGGAAGTGGTACTATGAGGCAGTGGGCAATAGTAACTGTGCCATAGTCGATACATGGTGGCAGACAGAGACTGGAGGTCATATGGTCTCTCCACTACCAGGAGCTACAGCTATCAAGCCTGGCTGTGCTACATTCCCACTACCTGGAATCATGGCAGAGGTGATAGATGAAGATGGCAATCCTACACCAATAGGTGAAAAGGGCTTCCTCTGTATCACTAAGCCATGGCCAAGTATGATACGAAATATCTGGAATGATCCTGAGAGATTCAAATCAGCATACTTTGGTGACTGTAAAAAAGATGGAGAGCCAGTATACTTCTCTGGAGATGGTGCTATGATAGATGAGGGTGGATATATCACTATCACTGGACGAACCGATGATGTCATCAATGTATCAGGTCATAGAATGGGTACAGCAGAGGTAGAAGCAGCCATCCAAAATCACCCAAATGTATCTTCTGTAGCAGTCGTAGGTAAGCCACATGAGATCAAAGGTGAGGGTATATTTGCATATGTAGTACTCAAGTCCGTACCAGTAGTACACAAAGATGAAATAGCAGATGAGTTTGAGATGCTAAAAGAGATAAATGCTATCATCAAGAAAGAGATAGGGGCGATAGCTATGTGTGACACAGCAGCATTTGTACCAGACCTTCCAAAAACTAGATCAGGTAAAATCATGCGTAGAATCCTCCGCTCCATAGCCAAAGGTGAAGAGATCACTCAAGACACTTCTACACTGGAAGATCCTTCTATCGTACAGAAAATAGAGGCTATAGTCAAAGAAGTATAATTTTCCTATGCTATATCTTTTGAGATATAGCATAGGTTTTTCTAGTACTATGGTTTTCTAGTATTATGGTTTTTCTAGTATTATTTAGTAACTTGGCATAACTCACCAAGATAACT
>DAOUPF010000253.1 GCA_030626265.1 Sulfurovum sp. | reverse complement strand
TGTATCCGACGAGTGCAACAACGAAGAGTAAAGGAAAAAGCATAACAAAATGGTGATCACGATTGGACTTGAACCAACGACCCCTACCATGTCAAGGTAGTGCTCTACCACTGAGCTACGCGATCACATTAAAAGAAAGTATCCAATAAAATACTAAGCTTTTATTGGATGAAATAGTATACTATATTCGCTTAAAAACACCTACGCTTGTATCATCTCCGTCTGAGCTACGAAAGTTTTAGTGACTTTTCCTCCGAAACGATAAGTATCATGCTTTAGCTCCATATATAGCTCTTCACCACTATGAGCGATGATGGCACACTGCCCCTCATCTACCAGCTCCTCTTCTAAGGCTCTGACATAGCAAGCCATCACACCAGTACCACAAGCTAGAGTTTCGCCCTCTACTCCTCTCTCATAGGTTCTTACAGTCATTCCTGTATCGGTGATGGTACAGATATTGACATTAGCATTATACTTGTCTCTGAGCTCTTTTGCTTGGGCTAGGTCAAACTCTTCAACACTATCACGGATACTCACAAGATGAGGCACTCCTGTATCCATGAGCCACCATGTATATCCGAACTCTTCTATATTTTGCTGTATCATCTTTGGTGATATCATATCTGTGACTACATACTGTCCATTGACCTCAGCTCGGATGAGCCCTGCTCCTGTGAGAAACTCTGCGTGATGGTTGAGAGATATACCTTTTTCTACTGCATAGTGTGCTACTGCTCTAGTAGCATTACCACACATTGCCGCATCGCTCCCGTCACTGTTGTAAAACTCCCACTCGAAATCATACTCATCATGAGGAACTAGCACTACCATACCATCCGCACCTACACCTTTTTGGCGATTACAGAGGAGTTTTGCAAGCTTACTCCGATCTTTTATCTTGGCATCATGAAAGATGATAAAGTCATTACCACTAGCATTGTACTTTGTTACTTGCATAACTCCTCCTTTGGGATATTAAATATTTCTAAGATTATACCGTATATTTTTCTAAAATCAACTCTTTTACACGCATACACTCATCTTGTAAATGCTCTTTATCTCTGCTATTGTCGATAACATATGTGGCTTTAGCTTTTTTTATCTCTATATCTATCTGTGATGATATACGCTTTTGTGCCTGTTCTTTGCTAAAGCCATCTCTATCCATGAGTCTATGTAGTTGTATATCTACAGGTGCATACACGACAATAGAAGATGCTATATTATACCGCTCAAACTCGAAAAACAGAGGAATGTCTATGAGATATGGTTTTTTGAGTTTATCTAACTCTTCTGAGAGGTTTTCTATCTTTTTCTGTATCAAGGGATGTAAATGAGATTCTAGTATTTCTCTTTTTTTCTTATCACTAAATACTAGAGTACCAAGTGCTTTTCTGTCTACACCACTAGCTAGACGGTACTGCTCTCCAAACAGCTCTACTATCTGGTCAACTTCCTCATCTAAGACCTCATGTGCTATCTGGTCTGCATCTATGATATCAAACCCAAAGTCTGAAAACACAGAAGCCACACTACTCTTTCCAGTAGCGATACTACCTGTCAAGACTATAGCGTAGCTATATTTCATCCGCCTGTAGGATATACTTCACTGATCTTGTATCCGTCAGGTTTAGCTTTTTTATTATTATCTTTCTTCTTGTTCTCTTTCTTCTTACTCTCTTTCTTTTTGCTCTCTTTCTTTTTATCTATTTTACTAAAATATCCATCTACTTTGTACTTATAATCTTTGAAACTATACTTGTCATAACCGTAAACATCTTTACGGAAATTTATATTGCCATAATCATCTACAAAGGCTGTTAGATAAGTGATATCTATAGGTACTTTTGTTTTTAGATTTATAGTTTTCTTCTCTGTTCCTTCTAGGCGTTTCATGACTGCATCTACATCAATATTGTCATTAAATAGAGCAAAGGCTTTTAACATATCTCTAGGTTTTTGTATACGCATACATCCATGACTAAATGCACGATCTGTTCTAAAAAATAGTTTTTTAGATGGTGTATCATGGATATAAACTGAAAACCTATTTGGAAATATAAATTTAATTTTGCCCAACGCATTGCTTCTGCTTGGTACTTGCATAAAGCGATATGGTATACCTCTTTTTCCTGCATACTCTGACCAATCAATTGTACCTGGATCTATTCTCTCTGAGTCTTCACTCCAAGTAGCGTGCAAAATCTTTCCCTGTCTCTCATAATAATATGGATCTTTGATAAGATTATGCAACATCTCTTTTTTGACTATACTCTCTGGAATCTTCCACCATGGATTTACTATGATATACTGTACTATATCTCCAAAGCTTGGAGTTGGATTTTTAGGTGTACCTACCACTACTCTCATAGTATCTACCAGATTATCTCCATCATAAAATTGAAGTCTAAAAGATGGGATATTTAGCTCTATATGTACCTTGCTCTTTTTGTGTCTAAGCCTCTTAATCCTATCTAGGTTGAGTCTTATAAGCTTTATCTTTTTGGCTATTGGTGTACTGAGTGCTGCATAAGTGCCTTTGCCAATCACACCATCATTTTTGAGTCCATTTCTTAGCTGAAATCGCTTGACAGCTTTGAGTAGGCACTCATCATATACTAGTGATGCCATATCACCACTACAATCCCCCAAGTCACCCTCAAGAGAGAGATTGTTTCGTATCATTGGTATAGCTTTATTACTTTTACCTGATTCTATCTTTTTACTAAGCTTTGGTAACTTTTGCCATACATCTTTTTCTGCCATATCGATATATTTGAGCAAATACTTTTTTAGCTTGGTATATTTGAATCGTGTAGGCTCTGCATTTTTGAGTCCACCTTTAAGATCTCCCCCGACAATTGCATCTACTAAGACTTTAGTAGGCCCTGTTTTTGCTCTATATACTTCCCAACCAGCTTCTATATCCCTAGACTTTTTTAGACTAGCTAGTTTGGCTTTGAATGATGTCCAGTTGATACCACCATGAATAAGATAGTCAGTATAAGCTTTATATAGTCTATTAAACTCCAGCTCCAAATCCATTTTTTCTT
>DAOUPF010000091.1 GCA_030626265.1 Sulfurovum sp. | reverse complement strand
GTGATGGTGGAGGCTCACCAGGATGCCTTCACTTAGCTCTCATATATGAGTATGGCAAAGGGGTAATCCAAGATAAAGTCAAAGCAAAAGAGCTATATCTTAAAGCTTGTAATTATGGGAGTACATTAGGCTGTGATGCTTATAGAGGACTAGATGAAGAAGGAGTTAAATAGTCTATATCCTAAATTAACCCATAGGATATAGTATCTCTTCATGTACTTTATCACAAGCCTTTAGAGTTTCGTCACTTAGTTTTAAATCCATGGCCGCTAGTGATGCGTCTAGCTGTTCTGTACAAGTAGCCCCTATGATAGTAGATGCTACAAAATCAAACTGCTTTGACCATGCTGTAGCTAGTGTGACAGGATCTATACCTATATCTGTAGCTATCTGGATGTATTTTTGTGTAGATTTTAGTGTCTTGTCATTCATGAAGCGTTGTGCCATAAGGCGTTGTCTTTTATTTGATGACTTGAGATAATCTGCAAACCTTCCTTTTGCATCTTCTGGTTGGGCAACCTGATTGTATTTTCCTGAGAGCACTCCTCCTGCTAGTGGAGAGTATGGCAATAGTGATACTTGTTCTTCCTTACAGAGAGTGGAGAGCTCATCTAAAAATCTACGGTTTAGCATAGAGAAATTGTTTTGTATGGATTCAAATCGGGCATAATTTTTATAATGAGAGGTCATCAGAGCTTTACTTGTGCCATAAGCAGTATCATTGGAGGTTCCCATATATCTAACTTTTCCTGATTTGACCAACCTGTCAAATGCTTCTAGAGACTCTTCTATAGGTACTATGGTATCAGGCCAATGCATCTGATAGAGGTCTATATAATCTGTTTTGAGACGCTTGAGACTTCCCTCTATCGCACGCTCTATATGAAATCTGTCTATTGCCGTAAGTCCATGACGAATAGGCGGAACGAACCATCCATTAGCTGCCCCCGCAATTTTACTTGCTAGTATGATAGAGTCTCTTGGCTTTGTTTTCATCCATTCTCCCACCCACTCTTCAGTTATCCCTGCTAGTTTTCCATCAGGAGGGACAGGATAGAGTTCAGCCGTATCATAGAAATTTACTCCATGATCATATGCTTTGTCCATGATTCTAAATGCCTCTTTTTTATCACACTGTGTACCAAAAGTCATAGTACCCATACATATTGGTGATACACGAAGACCAGTTTTTCCTATATATCTATATTGCATGATTTACCTTTAAAAAATATATTACTATATCATAGCCTAATTTTGTAAGTACAGCAAGATTTACCAAAGGATTAGCATCTCTTTTGAGAAAGATTATTGTATTATGCAGGATAGCTAAGATATCAGAAAGCCTAATAGGAGAGAGATATATGGAAGAGTACCGATATAGTGCTAGATACAATGACTTGTGCTAGTTTTGTAATCTCTATTGCATATTTCGGGTTTAACTAAGCAACTTAAGCATCATAGATGTGGTTATTATACTTGCAAAAAGAGTCACAAAGACTAATTTTGCAGCAAGATTGGCATCACAACCATAACGGTTTGCCAAAACAACGCTGAGCATTGCTGAAGGCATGGCAGATTCAAGAATCAATACTTGCAGTTGCCATATATCAAGATCCATTAGAGCCGCAGGCATAGAGACAAGTATAGGCGATATGATAAGTTTGAGTATTATCACAACCATAGCTATCCATATGATATCACGAAGTGAACCAAACTTTAGAAGAACACCAACTATCAATGTCACTAAAAAAGTGTTAGCACTTCCTAGTATATGAGTAACTGCAAAGAGAGTTTCTGCGAAGACCCCTTTTGTAGGTAGAGACAAAATTGACCAGAGAGCACCAGCAATAATGGAGATAAATATAGGAGATCGGAAAAAAGGTAATGCACTAGCGAGAAGGTTTTTTTCTCCCTCTTTAGAACTTCCATAGTAAACAGCTACCATTACTCCGATAGTAAACAGGGGCAATCCTACTCCTAGCTCCGAAACAAAGGCAGCTTCTGCGAGGACTGAGCTGTTGCCAGGGAAAAGTTCGGATATTAGAGCATATCCAAGAAGTCCAGAACTACCAAATGCAGAAACCAGTAAAAAAGATCCCATTTGAGGGCGATTGAGTTTCATCATCCTACCTATAGCCCAAGCTACTACTAGCAATATCATCTCTGAAGCGAACATTATCAAGAAAAGTAAAAGATAATGCCACTCCATAGTAGAGTGAGCCATAGATGAGAAGATAAGTGCAGGAAGTGTAACTTGTAGGACAAGCCAAGAGAATAGCATACCATTTTCCTGTTTCAGTAGCTCTTTATGACGTAGATAAACTACCAAAAGCATTATAAGTATAAGTATGAGTATAGAGGTTAGTGTATGCATGTAGATTGACATTTCTGATCCTTTTTTACTATAGTGACTATTTTAGCAAAAAATAAAGTAGTGCGACTTTAAATATTAGTACCTCTAGCATAAACTCTATTTGATATAATACCAAAAAATAAATGGAGCACCTCAGTGGATAACATAAGCCCCAAAGCCATTAAGATAGTACTTTATGTCAGTATAGCTTTTGCTATAGTTGGTGGGAGTACTGCTAGTATGCTACTGGAGATACCTATAGGGATAAGTATATTTTTTGGTATGATCCTTGGGTTCTTTTTGCCATGGGTTGTGGCATTGTTGGGGTATACCTTTTATGCCTTGTCTGATCCTAGGGTTGCTTTTGGTGATGAGATAGATAAGATGGAGAAGAAGTAGTATTATCCCTCATCTGGAATCTCATTGAGGATACTCCACTCATAAAATGGCGATGCTTCAAACTCTATCTCATTGAGAGTAAAGCTGTATTGATTAGATACTGATACTATAGTTACTTTTTTTATATTATGCTTCTTATATATAGAGATTTTGTTATAGGATTTTTGCCAGAAGCTCTCTTCACTCTCAAATGCTGATGGGACTATCAGCTCATCATCAGCTATGAGATAGCCATGAAGTCCTAGTGCTTTGAATGGGATTTTATGCTTTGACAAGGCTAGTACGATGATAGCATCAAAGGTGACTGGAAATTGTTGTGACTTGCTGAGGTACTTGGATAGGGCAAAATCATATAGTATCATCTTCTTAGCACCCTTTATATCTATATCATCTACAAACAGTATCAACCCCTCCTCTGTAAATCGTTTGATAGTTCTATAAACCCAGTCCTTGGAGATACGGAAATAATCTTTGGCATAAGTGTATATCTGATGAGTAGTAACTCTGTGACCTTGATATCTAGCTAGTATGAGCATAAGTCTGCTCTCATCTTCATCAAAACTAGCATAAAAGAAGTTTCGCATATATATAGTAAAGGCATGTAAATTGTTGTGTGCTACTATGGGTAGTGTACCCACCTTTAGGAAATGGTTGAAACTGTTAGCTGCTGACATGCCCTTCTCAAATGAGAGGAACTCCTCATAGTCTAGTGGATATAGCTCTATGAGGTGTGGCAAGTCCAGCTGATACTTCTCTCTGCTCACAATACCAAGCTGGCGGCATTGTGGCAAGGTATCTAAGAAGCCATCATAATAGTGATCCAGTATAACGGTTTGTATCTCCTCCTCTTCTATAAAGGCATCCAGTATCTCACTATCTATATCTTCAAGGGCAAATATAGGGTCTTGGCAGTCTATATATAGCCAGCTATCCTCTTCTAATCCCTGTAGGTACTCAATGACTAGAGTACTTTTACCAGTACCTCTAGCACCATATAGGTGAAAAGAGGTATGGTGGGGTATCTTCATCTTTCGATCTCTAAAAAAATCGTTCTTGATAGATAAATTGTAGAAATATTCTAGTAAATGCATATATCTTTCCTCCTCAAAAGGAAATGAGTTTAGAAATTATAACCATTTAGACCTGAATATCATCTATCAAATAGGTTTGCTTAGGTATAATCTGCTTCCAAAAATTTATGTCAGTGAAATCTGACGAGTTCTTTAGAAGGGTAAAAATGGAAAAGATTAGATTGAAGCTAAAAGCTTACGATCACCGTGTTTTAGACCGCTCTGTTGCATCTATTGTAGATGCAGTTAGACGCACAGGTGCAGAGGTTATTGGTCCAGTACCAATGCCAAGCAAATTCAAACGTTATACAGTATTGAAGTCACCACATGTGAACAAAGATGCTAGAGAGCAGTTTGAGATTAGAATTCACTCAAGAATGATTGATATAGTTTCAGCTACATCAGACACAATTGATTCACTTATGAAGTTGGATCTTGCGCCTGAAGTAGAAGTTGAAATTAGATCAATGGACAAGTAGGAGTAGTAGATGGAATTTATAGTAGAAAAGATTGGTATGAGCAGAACTGTTGATGTACCAAGTGTTCCTGTTACTCTTCTAAAAGTCATTGAGACGAAAGTCTGTGAAGTTAGAGAAGATGGTAAAGCATTGGTATCGTATCATAGTAGTAAAAAGATAAACAAGAGTATCGAAGGTCAACAAGCTAAGTTTGGTATCTCAAAAGAGTTTAACAAGTTTATGACTATTGAAGTTGCAGAGGGTACAGAGCCTGGAGATTTGAGTACAGCAGTGTTGTCTGATACACTATTGGTGAAAAGCTCATTCAACTCTAAAGGTAGAGGTTTCCAAGGTGCTGTCAAGCGACATGGCTTCGCAATTGGACCAGCATCACATGGTCATAGATTTGGTAGAAGAACAGGTTCAATCGGAAATGCTGAGTGGCCTGGTCGTGTTCAAAAAGGTAAAAAAATGCCAGGACAATACGGTAATACTAAATTTACAGCGAAAAATGATGTAATTTCATTTGATGCTGAAAATGGTGTGCTGGTACTCAAGGGTGCAGTTCCTGGACATAGAGGCGCTAGAGGCCTAGTAAGGATTGTTAAATGAGTAATGCAACAGTAATTAAAATATCTGATCTCCCAAAAGAGTTTTCAGAGGTTCACCCACACAACCTATGGCTATACTGCAAAGCTTATGAAGCTAGCAATAGAGCAAACACTGCACAGACTAAAAATCGTTCAGCAGTTAGAGGTGGAGGTCGCAAGCCTTGGGCTCAAAAAGGTGGCGGTAGAGCTAGAGCAGGATCACTAAGATCACCTATATTTGTTGGTGGTGGTGTAGCTTTTGGTCCAAGTACAGATAGAAACTACTTTCAAAAAGTAAACAAAAAGCAGAAGCGTTTAGCTCTTATGCATGCATTAGCAGAGAAAGCAGCTAACGAGAAACTTTTTGTTGTTGATAGTGTTCTTCTTGAGTCTGGCAAGACAAAAGATGCTAGAGAGTATGTAGGTAGCTTCAATCAGCGTGATGTATTAGTAGTCAAAGAGATGATCGATGACAAAACATTCATGGCATTTAGAAATCTTCAAGAGAGCTATTTAGTAGAAGGCAATGAGCTTAATGCTTATCTAGCAGCAGCATATCACGCAATCGTGATTGAGAAGTCTGTATTTGAAAAATTGACAAAAGAGAGTTAAGATGGCAGATATTACAGATATAAAAGCAATTATGTATACAGAGAAGAGTTTAGATCTTCAAGAAGATGGTGTCATCGTAGTGCAAACTACTCCACGAATGACAAAGAACGGACTTAAAGAGGTTTTCAGAGAGTACTTTGATATCAAACCTTTGAGAGTAAACTCGATGAGAGTACCGGGAAAAGTCAAGCGATTTAAAGGTATCGAAGGAAAAAGACCTAACACTAAAAAGTTTTATGTCAAGCTTCCAGAAGATGCTAAAATCGAAAGCCTAGCGGTATAAGGGAGAGACGATGGCAATTAAATCATATAAACCAACCAGTCCAGGTAGAAGATATATAACTAACCTAGATAGTGGAGACATCACAGCAAAAGCTAGTGTAAGAAGTCTACTTGTAAAACTTCCAGCACACGCTGGACGAAACAGCAATGGTAGAATCACTTCAAGACACAGAGAAGCAGGAGCGAAGAAACTATATAGAATCATCGACTTCAAAAGAAACAAGTTTGGTATAGAGGGTACAGTAGCTACTGTTGAGTATGACCCATATAGAAACTGTAGAATCTGTCTCATCAAGTATGTAGATGGTGATAGAAGATACATCCTTAAGCCAAAAGGTTTGAATGTTGG
>DAOUPF010000358.1 GCA_030626265.1 Sulfurovum sp. | reverse complement strand
TATATGTAGCTGGATTACTTCGTGGTGTTCTACCTATTGGGCTTTGGTCTAGTGATATGACTTTATCTAGTTGCTCTAGCCCATCTATCTCTACACCATCAATCTTATTGATATTTCTAGCGTGATTTAGTATCTCTCTAGCTACTGGCAGTAGAGTTTGCAGTATCAGTGAGCTTTTGCCACTGCCACTCACTCCCGTTACACATACAAAATTACGAAGAGGTATGCTGATATCTAAATCTTTTATATTATTTAGAGTCACATTTCGTATCTCCAAGTACCCATCTGCACTCTTGCCATGAGGATAGCTCACAGACTTCTCTCCATATAGATACTGCTGAGTCAAAGTCTTGGCTTTTTCTAAATCTTTACTCACTCCTGCAAAAGCCACCTCACCACCATAGGCACCAGCACCAGGACCTATATCGATGATATAGTCTGCTGATTCTATAGTCTCTTTGTCATGCTCTACTACGATGACACTATTACCTTTATCTCGCAATGACTGTAGTGTACGAATCAGCTTGATAGTGTCTCTCTCATGTAGCCCAATACTAGGCTCATCAAGTACATACATCACACCAGTTAGCCCCGAACCTATCTGTGATGCTATACGAATCCTCTGTGCCTCTCCACCAGATATAGTCCGTGCATCACGCCCCAGTGTCAAGTAACTAAGCCCAACATCAAACAGGAAAAACAGTCTCTCTTTAATCTCTTTGAGTATAGATGCTGCTATAAGTTGCTGCTGTTCAGTCAGATGTGAAAAATTGCCCTCATCTGCAAAATACGCATAACTCTCCTCTATAGGCATGTTATTGATATGTGCTATATTTTTACCCTCAATCACTACAGCTAGAGATCTAGGTCGGAGTCTATTGCCATCACACTTGTCACAAACTTTTTCAGTCATATACTCTGATACATCTTTCTCATCTTTGAACATATCATGAGCAAATTTGACAACACCTGGCCAATCTCGTTTGAGTCTATGTCGTTTCCAAGTAAACTTCACTTGTTCACTGCCACCATAGAGTATAGCTTTCTTTTGATGCTCTTCAAGCTCTTCATAAGGGATATTGACATCAATATCATTTTGTTCACAAAATGCCTTGAGAAATTTGGTATAGTAGCTCTTGTTAAAACCATACATGATTTTAACTGCACCTTTATCTATGCTCAGAGTTCCATTTATGACTTTTTTTAAATCAATGGTATATCTGATGCCTAGTCCATCACATATAGGACAAGCACCTTTGGGTGAGTTAAATGAGAAGCTTACAGGCTCCAATGGTTCAAAGCTAAGCTTACAATCAAAACACGCCAAATGCTCCGAATAGTGATAGTGCTTTCTCTCTAACTCCAACTCTTCGTGATTGAGTACCTCTATCTCTACCTCACCATAGCTCTCTTTGAGTGATTTTTCTACATCTTGCCCTATACGCTCTTTACTCTCCTCTTTGACTACTACTCTATCCACTACTACTTTGATAGTATGTTTTTTAGTTTTAGCTAGCTCTATCTCATCATCTAGTCTGACCATCACTCCATCTATCATAGCACGCACGAAGCCCTTGTGCCGCAATGACTCTAGCATATCAACAAATGTACCTTTCTTCTCTTTAACAAGCGGAGCCATGATGATTAGTTTGGCTCCTTCTGGCAGACGCAGTACTTCTGTGATGATATCACTAGCTGACATCGAGGATATAGGCTTATGACACTCATGGCAGTTCTGTCGTCCTACTCGTGCATACAAAAGTCTGAGGTAGTCATGTATCTCTGTGATAGTTCCTACGGTTGAGCGTGGGTTTTTGGATGTAGTTTTCTGATCTATCGCGATAGCTGGTGTCAACCCCTCTATCTTGTCAACGTCAGGCTTACCCACACGCCCCAGAAACTGCCGTGCATAGCTAGATAGTGACTCAATGTATCTGCGTTGCCCCTCAGCATATAGCGTAGAAAATGCCAGAGTAGACTTCCCACTACCTGATATCCCAGTGATAACCACCAACTGATTTTTAGGAATCTCTATATCTATATTTTTTAGATTATTCTCTCTCGCACCGTATACTTTTATCATGTCATTTTTTATCATCTATCATATCTCT
>DAOUPF010000214.1 GCA_030626265.1 Sulfurovum sp. | reverse complement strand
GATACTATGATCTCGATGTGTTTATCTGATATATTAACACCTTGACGTCTATATACCTGCTGAACTTCTGATACTATATACTCATATAGTGCTTTCTCACCCATAGATTCTAGTATATCATGACTTGATACTACACCATCAGTTAGTCTCTCCCCAGCATGTACATACTCACTTGCATGTACTAGAATCATTTTACCTTTATCAACAAACTGCTCTGTTGTCTGACCATTGTCACCTATGATAACGATTCTCTCTTTACCACGAAGTGGCTTACCAAATGACACAGTACCATCAATTTTCGCGATAAGGGCGATATCTTTTGGTCGTCTAGCTTCAAATAGCTCAGATACTCGTGGAAGTCCCCCTGTAATATCTTTGGAAGTAATAGCTGCTTTTGGTTTCTTTGCCAAAATATCAGCTATATTTACTTCGCTGCCATCTTGAACATGCAAAATCGCTTTAGGATCAAGCTTATATCTGATAATCTCACCATCTTTTGTAGCTAGTACAATAGTAGGCTTATATGCTGTAGCGATATACTCATTGAGCTCTAGTCGTGTATCACCTGTCACTTCATCAAACTGCTCAGATGCAGTAAGTCCTGGGATAACATCTTCAAAGCTTACAGTACCTACCTGCTCTGCAATGATAGGCTCTGAGTATGGATCCCACTCAGCTATCACTATCTGAGTCTGTGTCTGAGGAGCTGAGATGATATCTCCTCTCTCTACTAAATCATTGTTCTCAACATTGATAACAGATCCCCTAGAGACATAGTATCTAGCTGCTTCATGATCACTATCATCTACAACAACTGCAAATATACCTTTCTCCTCTACTGTTGCGCCTTTTTTGATATTTTCAAGTGCCTCTAGATAATCACCTTTTAGGATAAAGTACTTGACTTTTCCTTTTGCATCAGCTACTACTTCCTGCGCGATCGGTGCTCCATCTTCAACTTTAAGCTCAGCTCCAAAAGGAACATGAGCTGGTACACTCCAACCCTCTTGAATAACTTCTACGATAGAGCCACCTTCTAATACTGTATCTCCATCTTGATGTGGAAGGTATAATTTTCCTTCTATTTTACCAGCAACTCCAGCTAGCTCATTGGCTTTTGCTACATCACTTTTTCTAAGACTGTATTTAGACTCATCTCCACTTTTTGATCTCATAGTCAAGATGATTTCATCATGCAGAATAGATACAGATAGTTTTCCATCATAAAGAGATTTTATTTTTGGTTCCACCAATAAAATACCAGCATTTCTTCTATTTGCAACGATAAGATTATCTTCGCGGTTACGATGTACTGACATGTTGTAGTATCGTACAAAACCTTCTTTAGTCGCCACTACTTGTCTCTCTTCTTTTCCAGCAGTCGCAGTTCCTCCGGTGTGGAATGTTCTAAGTGTCAGCTGTGTACCTGGCTCACCGATAGACTGTGCTGCGATAACACCTACTGCTTCACCTGTCTTGACTAGGCGATTCTCTGCCATGTTTAGACCATAACATTTAGCACAGATACCTTTTGGTGCTTTACAGCTAGCAGGTGCTCTCATGATAACAGAACGCACTCCAGTATCACGGATAACCTGTGACTCCTCTTCTTCTATAAGAGTACCTTCACTAAGCAATACTTCATTGGTCACAGGATCGATAACATCTTCAGCTACAACTCGTCCATAAACACGATCAGAGAGTGGCTCGATGAGCTCATTACCTACAACTATATCTGATACTTCTACGCCCTCATGAGTACCACAGTCATCCATGCTTACTTTGACATTTTGTGCAACATCAATTAGTTTACGAGTTAGATAACCAGCATTTGCTGTCTTTAGTGCTGTATCGGCTAGTCCTTTTCTCGCACCGTGAGTTGAGATAAAGTACTCTAGTACATTTAGCCCTTCACGGAAATTTGACGTAATAGGAGTCTCAATAATAGACCCATCTGCTTTTGCCATAAGTCCCCTCATGCCTGAAAGCTGTCTAATCTGAGCAGCTGAACCCCTCGCACCAGAGTCTGCCATCATAAATACTGAGTTGAAGCCATCTTTGTCATCTTTGATAAGCTTCATTAGCTCCTCTGCGATAGTATTGTTAGCATCTGTCCAGATATCGATAATCTTATTGTATCTCTCTTGATCAGTCAAGAGACCCGCACCAAACTGCTTTTGAATCTCAACAACTTTTGTTTTAGCCTCAACTACAAGACCATCTTTTGTATCTGGAATTTTGATATCATCTATAGAGATAGATACCCCTGTTCTAGTAGCATATTCAAAACCCATATCCTTTAGATTATCCAAAAACTCTGCCGTGTGTGAGATACCACTATGCTTGTAAATATAATCAACTAGCGTTGCTATCTCTTTCTTTTTCATGATTAGGTTCCACAGTTTTTGTGGTACATAATCTGGCATTATGGACTTTAGAATCAAGCGTCCAGCTGTTGTCGTGATAATCTCACCATCAACAACTGTACGGATACGAGCATTGAGATCAAGTGTCTGCTGTTCAAAGGCGATAAACACCTCATCCACATTGGCAAAAAGCTTATGCTGTCCCTTTACATCATTCTTCTCTAGTGATAGATAATATAGACCTAAAATCATATCCTGAGAAGGTACAGCAATCGCTTTACCAGAAGCTGGAAGCAAAATATTCATGGAACTTAACATCAATATCTTTGCCTCTGCTATAGCCTCATCTGATAGTGGTATATGTACAGCCATCTGATCACCATCGAAGTCAGCATTAAATGCTGAACACACTAGTGGATGAAGCTGTATAGCCTTGCCATCTATCAATCGTGGGTGAAACGCTTGGATAGAGAGTTTGTGTAGTGTTGGAGCACGGTTGAGTAGTACTGGATATGAATCAACTACCTCTTCTAGACACTCCCATACTTCATTTGATTGCATCTCTATCATCTTTTTAGCTTGCTTTAGAGTAGTTGCATATCCCTTCTCTTCTAGCTTTGCCATCATATGTGGTTTAAATAGCTCTAGTGCCATCTTCTTAGGTAATCCACACTCATCCATACGCAAATCAGGACCAACAACAATAACAGATCGTCCAGAGAAGTCAACTCTCTTTCCTAGAAGGTTTTGTCTAAATCTACCCTGCTTACCTTTGATAGTCTCAGATAGTGACTTTAGTGGTCTTTTGTTTGCACCTTTAACCGCATTACTTCTTCTGCCATTATCAAATAGTGCATCGACAGCCTCTTGAAGCATACGCTTTTCATTTCTAACGATAATCTCTGGAGCATCAAGCTCTACTAGACGCTTTAGTCTCTGGTTTCTGTTGATAACTCTTCTATAGAGATCATTTACATCTGATACCGCAAATTTACCACCATCTAGGCTAACAAGTGGACGCAAATCAGGTGGCAATACTGGCAAATGCTCTAGCATCATCCACTCTGGACGGTTACCTGAGTGCAAAAATGCTTCGATAACTTTTAGTCTCTTGATAATAGTTTTTCTCTTTGCTTCTGATTTAGTCGCATTCATATCCTCTTTGAGTTGACCTAGCATCTCTACTAAATCTAGCTCTCCAAGTAACTCTTG
>DAOUPF010000209.1 GCA_030626265.1 Sulfurovum sp. | reverse complement strand
TAACAATAACTTCAGGAGTCACTAATGAAATATTTTATTTATCTATTTATAATCATGATAAGTCCAATAATGGGAAGTTCTATACATCAACTTGTAACCTATGGAGTTAAGCATAGTCCCATTATTCAAACAGTCATAGCAGAAGCAGAACTATCACAACTAAATCATAAAGCCAGCAAAACAGAACAATATGGAGAGCTTAACCTTGTAGGTGATTACACCCATTACAATATCGAGAGAACACTGGCTCCCCTACCACCTAGTACCATGATGAGTGGTGCATCTATAACGACAAGTAAAGATATCTTCTCTATAGGACTTAGCTATAGTGTACCACTCTTTACAGGCTATGCACAGACTAGACAGATTGAGATAGATAACATCGCCTCTATGATGTCTCAAAACAAGATAAAGCTAACAAGAGAACAGTTGATATATAACATCAAATCGCTCTACCTAACGATACTTCTACAAAAAGAGGTACTCAATGCACAGAAGTCATATACACAGGCTCTACAAGAGCTAAAAAATATGATTACACAAGAGGTATCTTTTGGCAAAAAGGCTGAAATAGACCTACTCAAAGCTAAAGCAAATCTCTCCGCTTCTTTAACACAACAAAAAATACTAGAATCTAATATAGACATGACAAAAGCAACACTATCATCCATAGTAGGCAAAGATGTAGGTAGACTTTCACCTATAAAAATTGTTATCAAGAAACCAAAATATTCAATTGCTAGTCTCACAAAAAAGATATCTAATCTTACAAAAATAAAAATAGAGAATTTTCAACTACAAAAAGCAGATAAAATGATAGCCAAGGCTAAAGCTTCCAGTATGCCTCAAATAAACCTCAACTCATACCTAGGTAAAAACTTTGGTGAAGATATCAAAAGTGATGATTGGGATGATGAAACCTTATGGCATGTTGGCATTAAGGCTCAGTATAACCTAGTGGATTTTGGCAAAAGGGCTATAGGAGAAGAGAAAGCCAGAGTATCCAAGCTCAAGGCCCAGATACACAAACAGCAATTAATTTTAGATACTAAAAAGCTTATAACACAAGCTATTGAAAAGATAAAGCTCAGCTATGCAGAGTATACAGGGAACTCTTCTCAGTATAAACTAAGTAGAAAAAGTGAGCAGATTGAACAAGTACGCTATGAGAATGGTGCATCCTCACTCAATGATTTGCTCTTTGCAAAAAGCAAAACACAACTCTCTCGTGCAAAAGTCATTGAGAGTAAATACAACTACAAAAAAAGTAAATACTACTTAGACTATATATTGGAAAGAGGGATAAAATGAAAAAAATAATAATTATTTTAATTGTAATTGCAGCTGCTGTACTATTGGGGATTAAAGGGAAAGGTTTACTTGAAAAGAGAAAATTAAATATTGAAAATACCCCTCTACCACTAACCGAATCAATTACAGTCAGAACAATTAAACCCATACAGGGAAGATTAGAAAACAAAATACCTATGCTGGCACAAGTAATGCCTATAAAAAGCATTAAACTATCAACAAAATTAACAGGATATATAGAAAAAATTATGGTAGAAGAGTCACAAAAGATACAAAAAGGTGATTTACTCATACATATTGACTCTAAGGAGATCCAATCCAACATACAATCCCTGCAAATAGCTTTAGATACCCAAAAAAGTGATCTTTCAATTGCACAAAATATGCATGAACGCAATAAAAAACTATATGATATTGGTGGATTTCCTAAGGAGAAGCTTGAACTATCAGGACTCACATTGGAAGTTAAGAGTGCAACCATCAAGAGCAGTATACAAAAGATTGCACAACTAGAACATCAACTCTCATATCTTAGTATTAGGGCTCCATTTGATGCCCAAGTGGACGCTATACTACTTCAGGAGGGAGACTTGGCAGTCACAGGAAAACCTATATTGGCATTAAGCACGACAACAAAAAAACTCATCATCTCTTATGCTCCAGATGCAAAACTTGGTATCTCAGTAGGAGAGAAAGTATTTTTAGAGAATAGAGAGATAGGCATAATAAAACTACTATATAATACATCCAATAATGGTCTCAAATCAGCTGAGATATCCCTCTCCGAAGAGATATTAGCTCCAACAGGAAGTAGTATCAGTATAGATATTTTGACTAAGTCGTTTGATGGATGTATGGTACCTGAAGATAGCATACTTCATAAAAAAGAGGGGGAGTATATCATGACATATAGTAATGATGGCTTCATGGCAAACAAGGTTAAGGTGCTCATAGAAAATAGTAGCAAAGCCATCATCTCTCCTTGCCCGAATGAGCCTATAGCAAGAGCGAGCGAGACCGTACTCTCTTCATTGCCAGCATATACCAATATCAAAGTAATTGGAGAGGCAAATGCACAACAATAACTCAAGCTGGGTAGAAAAAGTTCTTCGCAAACCCCATATCATCATCTCATTTTTAGCACTCTTTGTACTAGCAGGACTTACTGGCTACCAAAATATGCCTCGCAACCTTTTCCCTAACTCTAACTATCCTGAAGTAGCTATAGTCATAGTTCAGGCAGGATCTTCAGCCAAGAGCATGGCAAGCAATATCGCCGTTCCTGTCGAAGAGGAGCTTTATACACTAGATGAGATTCGTCGTGCACACTCAGATACCATTGATGAAGTTACTGTCATTAGAGCAGAGTTTGAATATACAAAAGATATAGATACCGCTGTCAATGATGTTAGTAGTGCTTTATCAAAAATAAGATCTACACTTCCACGAGATATCAAAGAGCCACAGATTATAAAGATTACAGTAGCCACACCTCCTATCATGGTAATAAGCCTCACCCCAAAAGGCACAAATAAAATGAGTCTAGAGGATATAAGAGATTTGGCAAGTACACAGATGAAGCAAAAACTTCTCAAAACACAAGGAGTTGCCAATATAGATATTTTTGGTGGATACCAAAAAGAGATACAGATCATTATAGACAAAGAAAAGCTAGATAGCTATCACCTCTCTCTAGGGCAGATAATCAGTACTTTACAGAAGAACAACAATGAGTATGCTATAGGCTTTATCAGCAATGATACAAGTAGATATCTCCTAAAATCACAGGGCAAGCGAGATAGTATATCCAAGCTCAAAGCTATCAATCTTACTCCTGATATAAAGCTTTCAGATGTTGCTAATATCTATTTTGGTCATTATGAGAACCAATCCTCGTATTATGGTAATGGCAAAGAGGCCATAGCTCTCTCAATCCAACGTTCAACTACTGCTGATGTAATCAAAACTGTTGAAAAAGTTGAAAAACTCATGAGTAAGTTTGAGTCTCAATATCCAAATATTAGCTTTGAAGTAAGCGATACACAAAAGGATACGATAGAGCAAAGCACAACCAATATGTTTGAATCACTTCGTGATGCCATTGTGATGTCAACAATTGTTGTATTTTTATTTCTAGCAAGCTTCAGACAAATACTTATAGTACTTGCAACCATACCTCTAGTTTATGCTTCCACTATAGCCCTTATGTGGCTTTTTGGTATGGATTTTAATGTTATCACCCTCACCTCTATTATACTAGCTCTTGGACTATTGCTTGATGACACCGTCGTGGTGATGGAAAATATAGAGAGGCATTAT
>DAOUPF010000460.1 GCA_030626265.1 Sulfurovum sp. | reverse complement strand
GCTAACTCTTCTGGAGTATATGACTCTACTATATCACCAAAGTATCTATCTGGAAGCTCTAGTGCTACATCAGCTATCAGCTCATTTGGTATAGTAGTAATAGCTATATCGAAGCTACTCTCATCCATATCTTTGAGTAGATTAGCTATCTCAGAGGGGTGAAGCTCCTCCATATCATGTGTCTGTAGATACTTTTCCAATTCATTCATAGAGGGCTCCTTACTTGATAATATTATTAGTATTATACTTCTTTACTAATTGAGTTATGCTGTATAGACAGAAAAGCTATAATTAAAGCGATATTTACAAAGCTCGTGTCTGACCTTCACCATATATTTTATATTTATAAGTAGTTAGCTCATTTATGCCCATTGGACCTCTAGCATGAAGCTTGTTGGTGGATATCCCTACCTCTGCACCAAATCCAAACTGCCCACCATCAGTAAACTGTGTACTTGCATTGAGATATACACATGCTGAATCTATAGTATTTAGAAACTTTTCTGCTACAGTGTAGTTTTCTGTAATGATAGCATCTGAGTGCCCAGAGCCATATCGTGATATATGAGATATGGCTTCATCTACTCCAGATACTATTTTGATAGATAGGATATTGTCCAGATATTCTGTATCCCAATCCTCATCTGTAGCAGGGTCAACATCTATGATAGATTGTGTCTCTGGACAACCTCTAAGCTCCGTACCTTGCATATCAAACTCTGCCTTGAGGATTGGCAAGATCTCTCCTGCTATATCTGCATGCACTAAGAGTGTCTCCATAGCACCGCATATTCCTGTGCGTCTACACTTTGCATTGATGACTACAGATACTGCTTTGTCCGAGTCAGCATCTTCATCTATGTATGTATGGCAGAGTCCTTTATCATGCTTGACTACTGGCACTGTAGCATTGGTAGAGACAAATCGTATCAATGCTTCTCCACCTCGTGGCACTATGAGATCTACAAATTTGTCTTGCTTTATGAGATTTGCCACACCCTCTCTAGAGCTATCTGGTAGCAGTGCTATAGCCTCTTGTGGCAAGCCATGCTTTTCCAATACACTCTGCATAGCAGATGCTATAGCATGATTGGAGTTTTCTGCCTCTTTTCCGCCTTTGAGTATAGCTACATTACCACTCTTAAAACATAATGCTCCTACATCAGCCGTCACATTAGGTCTGGACTCATATATCACCCCTACTACACCGATAGGTACTGATACTTTTTCTATGCGTAAGTTAGAGTCATTGTACCAGCCATCTAGCACACGCCCTACTGGCTCACGCAGAGCCGCTAT
>DAOUPF010000482.1 GCA_030626265.1 Sulfurovum sp. | reverse complement strand
TCTGCCAAAGATGTCAATGTCGGTGGTATAGCCATAGCACTATCCAAGATGGCAGCAGTCTCGGACAAAGGTCTTATCGCTGGAGTAGGTATGGATGATAGTAGAGATATATTCCAAGAGTCTCAAAGCAGAGCACTGTTAGAGGTGAAAAAGCCAGACATGAAAGCACTCATAGAAATGGCTACCAAATTAGGGCTCAAAACAAATATCATAGGTAGAGTAGGTGGTGGTACTGTCAAGATAAATGACCTAGAGCTTCCATTGACAAAGGTACAAGACATATACTTCAATAAGTTTGCTCAGGTGATAGAGCAAGACCTATAGTAACAGTATATGAAATCAGTACATTTTCTGTATCGTAAGGAGCATGAGGAGTATATATCAGACCTCATGAGTGTTGAGACTAAAGAAGAGGTACTTTTTCATATATACGATAGCTATGAAGAGCTATCTTCCCTAGATTTTTCTGCTGTATCTCATCTAGTAGTAGCAGGTTCTCTACCTACGCTCAAAAGAGCTATGGAGTTTGCCAGAGAGCATCAGATATCTATAGGTATACTCCCCCTACCAAATCAAACTAAACTTGCTAAAATACTAGACCTTCCTAAGAAAAAAGAAGATGCTTTTACTATGGCACTAAAGCCATGTGAGAGAAAAATAGATATGTTCTACTGTGATGATATACCAGTCATCTCTGATGTTCGTATAGGCAATACATCTATACTCAAAGAGTTTGAATATAGCTATACTAGTGAGAGCCTAAGTAAACGACTCAGATTATTTTGGACTGCATGGAGAGAAAAAAATCCACTAAGACACTATCGTTTTAGCATCAAAATAGGAGAAGATAGCCCCAAAACTATATCTGCTATTGGTATGATAGGACTAGACTATGACAATAAAAGTTGGGTAGCAGATGCACTGAAAAACCACTTAGGTGGCAAAGATGGACAGCATATCTTAGCGGTACTGGCTCCTACATCTCTATTCCAACACTTTGTTGCTCAGCCATTTATACTATTTTGGCAAAAAAACGGAACTCAAAAACTACCAAAAACTTTAGGTTTTATCAAAAATAATTATATAGAGGTAGAGTGTGATGAACCACTAGAAGTAATAAT
>DAOUPF010000128.1 GCA_030626265.1 Sulfurovum sp. | reverse complement strand
CAATACCTGCTATCTCAACTCCTTGTAGGCGAATCGATAGTGCATCCAAGAAACCAAACATCAAACAAGCTAGCATAGCAGTAAATGGTTTCCATTTACCAAATATCATAGCAGCTAATGCGATGTAGCCTTGACCTGCACTCATCTCTCTGATGAAAGAGGCATTTTGGGCTATGGCTATGTATGTGCCTCCGATGCCTGTGAGTATACCACCTATGAGTATGGCTCTATAGCGTAAGAATGCTACTGAGATACCTGCTGTATCTACTGCATTTGGGTTTTCTCCAACTGCTCGTAGGCGTAGTCCAAAACGAGTTTTAAACAGTATCCATGAAGTGGCTATGACGGAGAAAAATGCTATATATACCAGTAGGTTATGCCCACTAATTAGCTTGCTGTATATATCTCCTAGGATAGGGATTTGTGATAGAGTCTCTGATAGAGGTAAGTCTATAGGTAAAAATCTAGCTTCATTTGGTAGATTTGGTGTTTGTCCAGATTGATGAAACCATGCAATGCCTAGCACTACAGTCAAACCAGAGACGATGATGTTGATAGCAACACCACTTACTACTTGATTGCCATTGTGAGTGATAGTCGCAAATCCATGTAGCAAGCTTAGTGCCATAGTGATCATAACAGCAGATCCCAGACCCAGCCAAGCAGAGCCAGTTACAGCTGCCACACTAGCGGAGATAAAAGCACCAGCAAGTAGCTTGCCCTCTAGGCTGATATCTATGACTCCTGAACGCTCCGAGAATATACCTGCCATGGCAGCTAGAATCAGTGGTGTAGATACTCGAATAGTCGCAGCTAGGGTAGATATGATTATAGTGATAGCTTCTTCCATAATCTATGCCTCCATTTTTGTAGGTTTTGAGTGGGAGAAAATATGAAAGAATCTCTCTAGCCAAGGCTTACTCATATATGTCAAAGCACCACTAAAAAGAATGATGAGACCCTGAATAGCCACTACCATCTCACGAGATACATTAGGCATATCAAAGGTGAGCTCTGCACCCCCTTGGTATAGTGCACCAAATAGTAAACTAGCTACTATGATGCCCACAGGGTGGTTGCGTCCCATGAGTGCAACGGCGATACCTGTAAAGCCATATCCAGCTACAAAATCAAGTAGTAGCTTGTGGTGTACACCCATGATCTCATTGATACCTACCATACCTGCTAGTGCACCAGAGATAATCATGGTCATCATGACAACTTTCTTTGAGTTGATACCTGCATAGGTCGCAGCAGATTCACTAAAGCCAACGGTTCGTAGCTCATATCCCCACCTAGTATGCCAGATAAATAGCCAGAGAAATACACAAAACAGTAGAGCTATGAGAAAACTAATGTTTAGTGGTGTACTGGCCACTTGTATATCAAACCAAGCTAGAATCTCGTGCATAAATGGTAGGTGTGCATTGTCAGCAAAAATGCGACTCTCAGGTGACATACTTCCAGGTACTATAAATACATTGACTAGCAGATATACCATGAGGTTGGCTGCTATGAAGTTGAACATAATGGTAGTGATAACGATATGGCTACCACGATATGCCTGTAGATAGGCAGGAATAGCTGCCCATAAAGCACCAAATAGCATAGCTACTAAAATGGCTAGTGGCAGCAGAGCCCAAAATGGCAGATAACCATCTAGTGTAATCATCACAATAGCAACTCCCAGTCCACCGATATATGCTTGACCTTCACCACCGATGTTGAACAAATTGGCATGAAAAGCGATGGCAACTGCTAGTCCTGTGAATATGAAATTGGTGGTATAGTATAGTGTATATCCGATAGCCTCATCATAACCAAATGCACCATATATAAGAATCTTCAATGCCTCAAACGGGTTCTCTCCAATGAGGTAGATGATGATACCTGCTACAAACAGAGCAAGGAGTATATTGATGAGAGGGATTAGGATTATATCTGCCCAGACTGGTAGGGGTTTTTTTGGTTGATTCATATACTAATATCCTCTTTTTTTTCATCTGATTTGCCTAGTGCATTTGCCATCATCAAGCCCAATGTTGTCTCATCAGCCTCATTTGCCATCATCTCTCCTACAATGCGTCCCTCAAACATCACCAGTATACGATCGGAGAGAGACATCAGCTCATCTAGCTCACCAGATACTAACAATATAGCACTACCAGAGTCTCGCATAGTTACTATCTGCTTGTGAATGAACTCTATAGCACCTATATCTACGCCCCTAGTGGGTTGACCTACTAGGAGTACTTTGGGTTTTTGTTCCATCTCTCGGGCAAGTATTAGCTTTTGCTGATTTCCACCAGAGAAGTTGGCTGATTTTAGAGAGGGATCTTTGGGGCGTACATCAAATGCATCCATCAGATCCATGCAGTGAGTTTTTATAGCAGAGGAGTTGGTCAGAAACAGACCATTAAATACTCGATGCTTATGATAGCCTAGTAGTGATGATTCACTTGCACTAAAGGCAGGTACTAAACCTCGTTTTAGACGGTCTTCTGGTACATGAGAGATCTTAGCTTTTCTAATCTGCTCAGGGTTTGCATGTTTTGTTGGGGTGATAGTCTCTGCATTGATGACTACTTTGCCCTCTGAGCAATCTCTGATACCAGATAGAACTTCGAGTAGTTCGCTCTGTCCATTGCCAGATACTCCAGCGATACCTAAAATCTCACCTGCATGAATATCAAAGGAGACACTATCAAGCCTATTGATACCATACTCATCTTTGACACTTAAGTTTTTTATCTCTAGGAGTCTCTCTTTTGGAGTTGCAGGTGCTTTATCGATATCCATGCGAACCTTGCGACCTACCATAAGCTCTGCTAACTCTTCACGATTGGTTTGGGATGTTTTTAGATTGGAGACTATCTCTCCTTGTCTCATGATAGATACATTGTCGGTTAGAGCCATGATTTCACGGAGCTTATGCGTGATGATGATGACTGTAACACCACGCTCTTTGAGGGATCTAAGTATATTGAATAGCTGATCAGCTTCTTGTGGGGTGAGTACGCCAGTTGGCTCATCTAGGATAAGAATCTCTGCACCACGATAGAGTGCTTTAAGAATCTCTACTCGCTGCAGTTGACCTACTGGGAGAGTATCTGTCTGGGCATCTTTGTCAATACGCAGACCAAATTCAGACTCAAGCCTTGTCAGCTCTTTGGCAGCATCAGCGATACTACTAGAGAGTATAGAGCCACTCTCCGCTCCTAGCATGATGTTTTCTAAAGCGGTGAAATTGTCAACCAACATAAAGTGCTGATGAACCATACCAATCCCAGCTTTGATAGCATCGGTAGAGCTTTGGATCTTTGTTTTCTCTCCAGAGATATAGATTTCACCACTATCTGCTTCATAAAAGCCATAGAGTATGCTCATAAGTGTAGATTTTCCTGCGCCATTTTCACCCACTATGCCGTGGATAGTACCCTTGGGAACAGAGAAGTTTACATTTTTGTTGGCTTGGACTGACCCAAAGGCTTTTGATATGCCTCTGAGGTCTATTGCCATGGGTGATAAATCAGAATGCATTATTTGACCTTTTTATTATCTCTCATCGTATTGTGAAAAAACCGTAGGAAGTGGAGGCTTTAGCCCCACCAAGAAGATACATCTAATATCTAATTTGTGTGGAAATGGTACTTTTTTGTTGAAGCTAAAGCACTCATTTCCAAAGTCATCTAGTATTTACAAGTATTGTTTGACATATAATCATGCACTTTTATTTTGCCTGAGATTATGTCTGCTTTGGCTTGATCGACAGCTTTTTTCATATCAGCTGTAATCAGAGCTTTATTGTGCTCATCAAGTGCCCAGTCAACACCATTTTCTGCAAGTCCTAGTGACACTATTCCTGCTTTGAATGTACCTTCTTTTACAGATTTAAGTACATCATAAGCAGCCACATCTACACGCTTGACCATAGAGGTTAGCATAGTTCCAGGATGTAGGTGATTTTGATTTGAATCAACACCAATGGCAAGTTTGCCTGCATCTTTGGCAGCTTGATATACACCTACACCTGTACCACCTGCTGCGGCAAAGATCACATCTACTCCACGATCAAACTGACCTTTGGACAACTCACCACCACGACTTGGATCATTCCAAGCGGACGGTGTACTTCCTGTCATGTTTTGGAATACTTCTACTTTATCATTTGCATATTTGGCACCCTGCTCATAACCACAAGCAAAACGACGAATCAATGGTATATCCATACCTCCGACAAAGCCAACTTTAGCTGTCTTGGAAGCCATAGTCGCTAGCATACCTACCAGGAATGATCCCTCTTGCTCTTTGAAAACGATAGACTTTACATTTTGTTTATCTACCACCATATCAATAATAGCAAAGCTCTTCTCAGGGAACTCGGCAGCTACTTTGTCTATAGCAGGTGCTTGAGCAAAACCAATACCAAGTACTGGGTTACCACCCCTTTTTGCCATTTTACGAATGACTTGCTCTCTCTGTGTTACATTGGTAATCTCAAAGCTTTTATAGTCAATACCTGTCTCTTTTTTGAATTTCTCTACACCGTTATAAACTCCCTCATTGAAGGACTTATCAAACTTACCACCCATGTCAAATATAACTGCTGGCTGAAAATCACCTGCACTGATGACTGTGCTGGACATAGCGACAATTGCCGAAGCAACTACAAATTTTAACTTACTCATATAAACTCCCTTGTTTTGTTGTATTGATGGATATTTATAATCCACAAAAAGCCATTTTATCGTAATCAATCTTTGATGTTCCCCAAAATATAGAGTTTGGTTAAAGCTTCAATGTACTCTCTAATGCAATCTTAATCATATCATCAAACGCTGTTTGTCTTTCCTGAGATGATGTTGATTCTCCTGTAACTAAACTGTCAGATATACTCAATAGACAAGCTGCTCTTTTGCCTGTTGCTTTGGCATTACAGAAAAGTCCATATGACTCCATCTCTACACACTTTGCACCAGTGACTGATATAGTATCCTCTAGTGATCTGATAGAGTAAAATACATCCGAAGAGTGAACTCGGGCTTCATATAAAGTGATATCTAGAGACTTGGCTGTCTCTTTGATATGATTATTCACTGACTCAGTGGCTAGTGTGACAT
>DAOUPF010000207.1 GCA_030626265.1 Sulfurovum sp. | reverse complement strand
TACTCTCACTCTCATCATAAAGTGCCTTTTTTGCTACCGTCTTTATGAGATAAAAAGGGTCAACATGAAAAAATTCACTTAACTTCTGTATGGTTTTCACCCCTGGTGTTTGAAATTTACTAGACTTTCCTATCTCTGGCTCTTCCACCTCACAGACTACTGCTCTTCTGCATGCTGCTTCTATATTGGCAGAGTAGTCACAGCTGTCACATATGACTATCGTATCTTCACCACTATCAGCAATGACCATAAACTCTTTACTTCCACTGCCTCCGATTGCTCCACTATCAGCCTCTACGATACGAAAGTCAAGTCCAAGGCGGTTAAATATACGGCTATATGTCTCCTCCATGAGATCAAAGTCAGCCTTCATACTCTCTTCATCTTTGGCAAAACTATAACCATCTTTCATCAAAAACTCTCGTCCACGCATTAGCCCAAATCGTGGTCTAATCTCATCACGAAACTTAGTTTTAATCTGATATAGATTTATAGGTAGTTGTTTGTAGCTTTTTACAGTTTGTCGGACTAGATTTACCATCATCTCTTCATGTGTGGGGCCTAGTACAAAGTCATTGCCTTTTCTATCTTTGAGACGTAACAGCTCTTTTCCATACTTTTCAAGTCGCCCACTCTCTTGCCATAGTGCGGCAGGTGTTACAAATGATAGCTCTACCTCTTGGCAGCCCACCTTGTCTAGCTCCTCTTTTGCTACTTGTCTAACATTATCCAATACTCTTTTACCTAGTGGCAAAAAGTTATATAATCCGCTACCAACACTCTGTATATATCCAGCTCTCATTAGGTATATGTGACTAGTAAGTACTGCATCACTAGGTGCATCTTTAGCTGTAGGGATTAAAAGTTGGGAAAATTTCATACGCTCTCTCCTTTGAGTTTTTTCATCATCTCAAGTGATGGTTTTTTATATTTTTTAGGGTCTGAATCATCAGTATTTATATAAAATACTGCTTTGAATGCATCTATCACACTTTGACCATCATTCTGTTTGGCAATCTCTCGTAGATTTTTAGTAGGGCAATGTAGATAATTATCAAATACTTGCACTATCATTCTCTTTGCATTATTACTATACT
The DNA here is from genome assembly GCA_030626265.1 of Sulfurovum sp. Taxonomy (GTDB): domain Bacteria; phylum Campylobacterota; class Campylobacteria; order Campylobacterales; family Sulfurovaceae; genus JAAXPZ01. The sequence goes on along the minus strand of DAOUPF010000207.1, from coordinate 2,536 downwards.
GCTCTGGGAGATAGCCTTTTTTTACTGATCTGGCTACTTCAGCTTCGATAACATCATCTATAGTCAAACGCATCCTCTTGATGACTGGCTCTATCGTCAAAGCTTGTAACCACATATAGAACTCATCTGTATATCTGTTTACCACTTCGCTGGCTTTAATAGCCTGCTCTTGACGTAAGGCATGATTGCTTTTGGAGATATTTTGTAAGTCATCTATACGATACACTTTCACATTATCCTCTTCTATGTCTCCTATATCTCTAGGAATTGCCATATCAAACCAGAGTCGGCCAGCCTCCTTTGGATCTACTATCTCTGTTGTTATTATAGGCTCAGGTGAACTAGTAGCCGTAAAGAGCAGTCTATATCTATTGATATGTTTATAGAGATTCTTCATATCATCTACTTTGACATTATCACCTAGCTCAAGAGCAAGTTTTTCACTGTTGGCACGAGTACGAGATAGTAGTATCACATCGGCATCAGCTCTGAGTAAGTGTTTAGCAGCCAGACGACCCATCTCACCACTACCTACTACTAGTCCTGTCATACCAGCAAGGGAGCCATTCATATCAGCTTGGGCTTGGGCAACTGCCACTGAGGCTATAGATATAGGGTTTTGTGAGATATTGGTAGCATTTCGTACCTCTGCTGCACACTTGACTGCGTAGCTCAGCACTCGATTTAGCTCTTTACCCGCAGTTCCATTCTCATATGAGAAACGAAAAGCATCCTTGACTTGACCAGTGATTTGAGCTTCCCCAATCACAAGAGAATCCAGAGATGCCACTACAGAAAACAGATGTTTAACTGCCTCTTCATCTTCTAGATTGAGAACACTTTTCTCTAAAGCATAAAAATCAGCTCCTGAGGTCTTGCTAAGAAGTCCTAATATAGTGTGATATGATGAGAAGTTATCTCGTGTGGCTGCGACTATCTCTATACGATTACAAGTATTTATGATAAACGCTTCCAATATAAAATCAAAGCTAGTTAGTAGATTGAGATACTTTTTTATAGAATCATCATCTCTGAAGGCTATCTTCTCTCTACTCTCCAAGTCACATTTTTTATAGTTGAAACTCACCACTTGATAATTCATCAAAAACTCCTATCTATCATAGATCTAGCTATCTCTTCTAGCTCATTCTCTCCTGCATCTCTCATCAGGGATATGGCCTCATCTACCAATACTTTTGCCTCTAGTGTACACTTTTGTATAACTCCTAGCTCCAACATAGATTTTCGTATCCATACTTCATCATTGGAACTTATAGCTTTAGTATGCAAAGACAACAATCTCTCCTGCCCTTCCTCATCCAATGCTTCATATAGATAAATATATGGCAGAGTAGTCTTCCCCTCAGTAAAGTCATGCATCGCTGGTTTGCCAAGCATTTGGCTAGATTGTGTAACATCAAGCAGGTCATCTATCATCTGAAAAGCTATCCCTAGATTGCGTCCATATGTACGGTATGCCTCGCTAGGTTTACCTGCTAGTGTAGCTGCTGCTTGGGCACTAGCCTCCATTAGAGATGCTGTCTTTTGATAAATCATATGCAGATATTTACTCTTGTCACAATTGAAGCTCTGAGATAGCAATACATCATTTCTCTCACCAAGGCTTAGCTGAATTACAGCATTGGAAATGATTTTGGATACCTCTGTATTTATACTATTTAGTTCATAAAAACCTTTGGAGTAGAGCACATCACCAAACATAATAGCAGTTTTGTTTCCATAGATTGCATTTAGAGCAGGTTTGCCACGGCGAACAAAAGCATCATCTATCACATCATCATGCAACAAACTTGCAGCATGAATCATCTCTACTATAGCCGCTGTCTTGATGGTGGTTAGGTTACTTCCTGCAATTTTGAGTATAAGCTTTGCACGCAAGCGTTTGCCATGAGGAAGCTTAGCGTACAGTGCTGTAGCATCCTTCTCTTTTAGCTCAGCTATATACTGCTCTATCTTCCTCTCAACTGCTGCTATCATATGCTACTTACTCACACTGAGTAACAATATTACCCACCAATTCTATAAATATACTATTGGTTCTATCTTCTAGCTCTTTATCAATCACCATAGACTTTAGAAGCCTCTCATGCTCCTCTTCTAGACCTCTCTCTTCCATAATCTTCTCTGCGATTGCTAGTCTCTGAAGCATCTTCTCTAGCTCCATCTCTACTATATTTTGGTTAGCTGTTTTTGATATAGAAAAGTAATTGTCTTTTGGAGTTGTCATCATAAAATCATCATCATCAAATATATTCATATATTACCCTTTTTATTAAGGCAAATATTATATCTAAAATGGCTTTAACATGAATTATACCAGCTATAAAAATTTACTATACCTCAAGTTATAAATAATATTATTTTAGGTTACTTTTAATAATTTTTTATAGAATACACTTTAACTTTAACATTCAGGAAATAAAATGCTCAGAAAAATTACATCTTTTTTACTTCTATTCTCATTTATAATCATGGTTATCTCTGGTGTTGCAGAGTTCATATCACCATTTGGTAG
>DAOUPF010000379.1 GCA_030626265.1 Sulfurovum sp. | reverse complement strand
GGAGTGGGAAGAACTCCTCTTCCATGCCTATGACATATAAGTGTTCAAACTCCAGACCTTTGGCAGCGTGAATACTCATGATAGCAACGCTGTCTTTTTGATCTTTGTCTTGGTCACTCTGCAGAGATATATCATTGAGGAACTCATCTAGTGTTATATCAGGGTTTTTGACTATTGCATCACGGAAGTATCCATAAAATTCATCTATATTTTGAATACGATCAAAACTATCTACCATAGATCCATAATGGTCTTTGAGTTTGATAGTCTCTTCAAATAGAGTTACAAAATTATATATTGTATCTTTAGCTTCACTTTGTAGCATATGGATATTTTCTATAAGTTCCTTGAGTGACTTGGCAGCTCTTTTAGTAGTAGCAGTCTCAAGCTCTTTTTGTGATAGTGTATCAATAGCTTGATATAAAGATAGTTGCTGGTTGTATGCCAATAGCTGTAGTTTTTCTATAGATGCTTTTCCTATACCTCTTTTTGGTTTATTTACGATACGCAAAAATGAAAAATCATCATGAGGGTTGGATAGGACTCTAAAATAAGAGATAATATCCTTAATCTCAGCTCTTTCGTAAAAGCGAACACCTCCTATGAGCTTAAACCCTAGACCCTCTTTGCTAAAGCCCTCTTCCAGAGAACGAGAGAGTGCATTGATACGATATAACACGGCTATCTCGTCTTGATGGACACCTTTTTTTAGTAGAGCTTTAATCTCTCTGGCTATAGCTCTGGATTCATGGGCTTCATCTAGAGAGTGTAAGAGCTTGATAGACTCTCCCTCTCCTTTATGGCTAGTGAGTTTTTTACCAAGGCGGTGGCTGTTGTGCTCTATGAGAGCATTGGCAGCTTCTAGTATAGGGCTAGTAGATCGGTAGTTGGTCTCTAGCTTGACTATTTTTGTATCTTTGAAGTTCTTATGAAAATCAAGTATATTTCGTATATTCGCACCTCTCCAACCATATATACTTTGGTCATCATCACCCACTACACAGATATTGTTATGTTCGCTAGATAGGTGTTCTAGTAGCTTGAACTGCAGTTCATTTGTATCTTGGTACTCATCTACCATGATGTATTTGTATCTGTTGCTTACTTCTCGTCTAAGATCAGGAAACTCATCCAAGATTTTAAAGCTAAGCATAAGCAGGTCATCAAAATCTACGAGATTATTCTCTGTGATATTCTCTTCGTATGCTTTATATATCTTGGCTATTTTTTTATAGTCAGGGAGTTCAGCTTTCTCTAGTACCTCCTTGGTACTTAGTAGAGTATTTTTATATTTTGATATTTCAGAGGCGATGAATGATATGTTGAGGTCTATCTTGAACTCTTTGGCGATGCTTCGTATCAGGCGTTTTTTATCATCACTGTCGATGATAACAAAAGAGTTGTCCCGGCCAAGCTTTTCAATATGAAACTTTAGAAATATCAAACCAAACTTGTGAAAAGTACAGAGTAGTGGAGGAGCAGAATGGCTATTGCTGACTAAAGATAAAGCTCTATCTCTCATCTCACTAGCAGCTTTATTGGTAAATGTTAGAGTGAGTGTGTTGCTAGGGTCTATGCCTACCTCTCCTATGAGGTAAGCTAGTCTAGTAGTCAGTGTTTTCGTCTTACCACTCCCAGCACCTGCTAGGATAAGCAAGGGGCCATCTATATGAGTAGCTGCTTCTGTCTGTGCTTTGTTTAATCCTCGTAACATCTTCTCTCTTTTGCTTTATAATACAAATATTATATCTATAAATTCATAAAAGCGTGCTAGAGAATAAAATCCAACAAAAATAATGAGTAAATAGAATTTTTTCTTATAAAGTTATAAAATTTTAAATAAATAAGTTAAACTTATGTTTATCTTTGCTATAGTTTAATTTATAATTATATTTAATATATTAAAAAGGATAGACAATGTTAAAAGATTTTGT
>DAOUPF010000090.1 GCA_030626265.1 Sulfurovum sp. | reverse complement strand
AGAGTAGAATAGCAAAGATTGTTCTAACTTAAAATTGGAAGTACAGTTACCCTGACACCTTTTAGGTGAAAGGCATCGTATCCCTTCAAGGGGTAACCAAAACCTGCCCTTATAGGGTAGGATTTTTACTTTTGCTCACATTTTACGCAAATGTATACAAACCGTCTTGGATAAAATTGCTTTTTGGTTTTTGGCATGCTATAATGTGCAAAAATAGAAGGGATATTTATTGGGTATAGAACAATTCATCATCGCTGCTATTATTCTATTTTTCTCCAGTATGATACAGGCGATGATTGGTTTTGCATTTAACCTCATATCTATTCCTCTACTCATTTGGTCTGGCTTCTCCTTAGCAGAATCTGTGGCCCTGACCTCTATCCCTATACTTGTACAACTGATTATAAATACTTGGAAACTACACGATGATGTAGTCTGGAGTGATGTATTGCCATCTGCTGCCATACGGTATGTTACTCTGCCTATGGGGATAGCCATGCTGTACTTTATCAACAATCTAGATACTACACTTATCAAACAGCTTGTAGGGGTTATGTTGCTCTTGATTGTACTCACACAAATATTTGTATCATTTAAGCCTAGAGAGACTCTACACTTCATCTGGAATATCTTGGCATTTGGTATGAGTGGTATTATGCTAGGGATGATTGGTATGGGTGGGCCTCCTGTGGTACTATGGCTTATGGCACATGAGTGGTCTGCTAGACGTACTAGAGCTTTTATATCAGCACTCTTTTTGATGGCCGCACCTGTACAGATAGCTCTACTCTACTGGAAACTAGGGGATGAGGTATCAGATGCTTTTCTTTGTGGTATAACAGCTACACCTATAGTCATCATATCCGCACTCATAGGAGTAAAGATAGGCAATACATTTGACAGAGAAAAACTCAAAAAAGCTGTAATGATATTTCTATTCTTGACAGCGATAATGTCTATTTTGTCGCCATATCTATCCTATAAATGATATTGGTCAAAAATCTTTATCAAAATAACTGTCTATTCACTCTAACTCTTATGTCTGCTTGCGATATAATTTTATATATAAACCTAAAATATGCAATAGAGATTGCAAAGCTAGCACAAGTCATTGTATCTAGGGCATTTACAAGAAATCATCGCTTAACCTTTAGGTTAAACTCAAATTTCTTGCAAACATCCTAAATACAAGCACTAAGTACTATTTTATAATTCTATTACATAATCCGGGACAAATTGAAATATAGAAGAGGAAAGTATCTATGGAAACAATAGAGTTTGATGTATGTGTGATAGGTTCAGGGCCTGCAGGGTTTGCTGCAGCTGTAAGGTCATATGACTTTGATAAACATGTCTGTATCATTGAAGGTGGTCATGTAGGAGGGGCAGGTATCAAGAATGGAGCTTTAAGCTCCAAGACCATGTGGGAGCTATCTCGTGATTATGCATTAGCCAAAAGAACAGATAGAGGATATCAAGCTTTAGGTATCAAAGTGGACTATAATGAGATTATGCGTACAGTAGCACAAGCCTCTAGAGAAAAACAGTATCAAATCCTCTCTCAGATAGAAACATTCTCTCGAACTCCAGAGAGTACTTGTAGTCTAACACTTGTTCGTGGTATGGCAAAATTTAAAGATAATAAAAGTATCATAGTTACAAAGAGTGATGGTACGCAAGTAAAAATAATTGCAGATAATTTTATTGTAGCAACAGGATCTATACCTAGAGAACATCCAACTATCAAAACAGATGGAGTAAAAATCATCAACTCTGATCATATAGAGTCTCTAAAAAAGTTCCCAAAACGTATAATGATTGTGGGAGCTGGTATTATCGGTTGTGAATTTGCTACTATATTTGCTAATTTTGGAGAGTCAGAAGTTCACTTACTTGACTCTCAAAATAAAGTAATACCTTTTGAAGATGATGATGTGAGTGACTATGTAAATGATAAGTTATCTGAGATAGGAGTCAATATACATCATCAAGCTTCCTTGCGTGAAGTTAGAGAAGAAGATGACCATCTAGATGTGATTCTAGATCATCAAGATGGTCATACAGAGGTAGTAGCTGTAGATGTTATGCTGATATCTATAGGTAGAGTACCACAGACTAGTAATATTGGATTGGAAAATACTCATGCTGTTATTACAGAACGAGGGTTACTCGAAGTTGATGCCGAATGTAAAGTTGCTGATAATATTTATGCCGTAGGTGATATATCTGGTAATATGGCACTAGTCAACATTGCAGAGATGGAAGGTCGTTTTGCAGCAAAAGCTATTAACTCTAAGATCAAATACCCCCTTAGCTACCACAACATCTCAACTATTATGTTCTTTAGTCCAGAAGTATCATCTATAGGACTCAATGAAAAAGATTGTCAATCACAAAATTTATCTTATAAAGTCATTTACTATCATCACTCCCTTATCTCTCGTGCTATTGCGATGAGGTCGACGGATGGTTTCTTTAAAATACTAGTATCCAATGAAGAGGATCCACTAATCCTAGGAATGAGAGCTGCAGGCCCACAGGCAGCAGCAGCTGTAGTATTTATGGCATCTATGATAAATACTAATCAAAGGTTAAGTGACATCATGAGGACAGTACACCCACATCCAAGTATTAGTGAAGGTATCCAAGAGTGCCTAAGAACACTGTCTGCAAAGACAATCTTTAAACAAAAAGCATTTCCTGATAAGATTAAATTTAAGACTTGGGAAGCAAAATAGATACTCTACCCAGTATCAAGCCTTAGAGGTTACTGTAATCTTATTTGGCTTGTACTGTGCTATAAAAACACCTAGTAGTATAACCACAGATCCAGAAACTTCAGTCCAGCCAAATTTCTCTTCTAATAGAAAATAAGCTAAAATAATAGTAAATACAGGAATTAAGTTAATATACAATGATGCTTCAGAAGCTGGAATTTTACTTACTCCATAGTTATATAAACCATAAGCCCCAAAAGATACCCCAATCCCTAGGTATAGTACTGCAAGAGATGCTTCTAAAGGAAACTCTGTAGGGATTGTGGCATTAGTCAATAGGATAAAAGGGGCAAAGAATATCGTACCTACAAGTGCTTGAAATGCAGTCAAAAAGAGTGGAGTTAAGTTCTTACTTAGATATTTGAGTATCAATGTATACCCTACTGCTGATACCATGGCTAAAAACTCCATGATATTTCCATAGATTGGGTTTGGTGCATAGTCACTACTGGTAGCACCAAGGCTAAGCCATATAGCTCCTACAAACGCAAGTAGCCCACCTATAATAATATACTTTGTAATCTTTTCGCCTATCCATAACCATGCTCCAATTGCCACCATGATAGGCAACAGAGCAGTGATCATGCCAGCTTGTGAGGCAGTAGTATGCATTAATGCTTCTGCTTCAAATATAAAATATAAACAGGGCTCAAATAGTGCCATGATAGCGAGGTACTTGAGGTTACTTTTTGTTAAGGTGATATTTTTAAAGACTCTACGGAAGAAAATAGATATAAAAATAAGGGCAATTGCCATTCTAGCAAATATCACTACCATAGGGTCATAGTACATGAATGCAAACTTGAGAGCTATAAATGAGCTTGCCCACAAAAGCATAGCTCCAATTAGAGCTACGATGGTGACTATGTTATTTTTGTGCATCGCATATATTACAAATCATTGCCTCACCTATCATATCTTTGGAGAAACCCAGAAACTTATCAAATAGATCACTATGGTATTTATCCTTATGATAAAGGGCATAAAAGCTTCTTGTGCAGTTGAAATTATTTATATTGACTTTATATAGCTTGCCCTCTTCTATCTCTGTTTGTGCAGCAAGTGCAGAGATGCAGGTGAAGGATTTCCCACCTTGAAGTATACTTTTGATAGATTCTGTATGTCCTAGCTCTAAAAATATATTTAGATTAGGAACTTTCTCTTTGATATAGTCTAGGAATGTTGCTCTAGTGCCACTGCCCTCTTCTCGAAGAACCCATCGTTCATCTGCTAAGTCCTCTATATTATAGTTGCCGTTTGCATACTCTGGGTTTGCTGTGACTACTATCAACTCATCAAATCCTATAGGCTCTGTGATGATATCACTGTCCCTTGCAGATGCTTCAACAAATGCCATATCAAGCTCACCATCTTTTACCATTGATGCAATTTTACGAGTATTACCTTCTTTTAGTTGGACTTTTACATCGGGGTAGTTCCCCATATATCGGCATACAATAGGAGGAATAAGATAGTCTACGATAGTTGTACTGGCTCCTATTCGCACAATACCCTTATCTTCTGTATTTTGGAATTCATACTCTATATCTTCTAGCTTTTTATAAATAGGCTCTACTGCTACATGAAAGTTACGCCCTACTTCGTTGAGTATAAGCTTTTTATTAATCCGGTCAAAAAGTGGACGACCCAATATATTTTCTAACTCTTTTATAGACATAGATACTGCTGATTGGCTCAATCCCATATTTTTAGCAACATGTGTCAAATGACCAAGTTTAACAACATTTAAAAATATCTCCATTTGTCTTAATGATAGTTTCATATTAGCGTACCTTTTAAAATAAATTAATAGTATAATATCAAAATAATATTATATTCTTGCAAATTGCATAAAAAATATTGATTTATTTGTCATTTTCTTCTTCTGTAGCTTAAGGCCTCAAGTATATCAGATTTCTCTATCTGGCTATGAATATTCAAGTCAGCTATAGTCCGACCTATCTTTTTGATACTTGCAATGCCTCTATGAGAAAGCCCAAATTTACCTATGGCACTCTCTAGTATATCTTTTGCATCACTATTTAAGATACAGTAACTCTCTATCTCCTCTTCGGTTAATTTTCCATTGAGCCTCTGCTGACCTCTCTGTTTTTGTATTGTAAATGCTTTTATCACTTCAGCATGCATCTGTTTTGATGTGATGCCTTTTTTGTCCTCTTTACTGACCTCTTGCATAATTACAAATAAATCTATCCTATCTAAAAATGGGTCAGAGAGTCTGTTTTGGTAGCGTTTTATCTCTACTTCAGTACATCTACAGGATTTTACTTTAGAGAGTAGATTGCCACAAGGGCATAGTTTCATTGCCATTATGCCAGCCTTGGAATTTACCCTAGAACGCCCTATTTGTGGAGTTCCTAAAAAACTAAGTAGGATTGGCAATCATTTGAGAAAGAAAAGATTGGAATTAAAACTAACCCAAGATGAATTAGCAGAGATTCTAAAAGTCACTTCTCAAACTCTGAGAAACTGGGAAAAAGAAGATAGAAATATAGCACCTAAACATTATCCGAATATTATGAATTTCTTGGGTTATTGTCCTTGGGAAAGCTTTACAACTCTTGGGAACAAGATTTCATTATTTAGAAAATATCGAGGGTTGAATCAAAAAGAATTTGCTAAGATTATGGCTGTACCACCTGTAACTATTTATCGTTGGGAGAATGATAAAAAGAAACCTCAAAAGAGGAATCTTATTTTAATGAATGAGTTTTTTAATTATGAAAAAGATTATTTATGAGTTAAAGTCCCAAAGCCCTTCATCACTTATTTTGTCTTTTTTAATAAGTTCGTCTAACTTTTTTATTAACCCTTGTGCTTTTGTAATCCTCCTGAAACTACCATTCTCTTCCTCCGCATATTTCTTCATACACTCATAATACTCTGACCATGAAACTTTTTCCTTACTCGTAGGCTTAAGTTCATTGCAACATTTACACATAATGGTAGATATCCATTCCTCATCAAAATTTGAGAAGTGCTCCTTGTATTTATTTTTTAACTCATTATATCCATTATCTTGACCACAACTAACTTGATTTCCATCTTCCGCACCACCTCCATCTTCATCCTCATAATCAACTTGGTCAGTCACATCTTCTATAGTCTTAATATTTGTACAATCTAAATTCATAATAATCCTTTTTTAAAATATAAACTATTATATCTTGACTTCCTGATTTAAACTTAAAGATACAGGTTAATTAGCCAAAATAATCTTAGCAATAGCCTCTTCTCTCAACGAGGTTTCATTATTATCCTCTGTCTCATAGTTCACCTTAACTGTATAACCCAACACAGTACTTTCACTCTTAGATGAATTTGCCTTAATCTTATTCAAAAAAGATATT
>DAOUPF010000296.1 GCA_030626265.1 Sulfurovum sp. | reverse complement strand
TCATAATTAATTCTTGTATAATATATTGATATATCTAGAATCATTTTAAAGTGTCCATCTTCTGTTTGTAGTGTTTAGACTCAATCTTATTTGGGTTACCATTCTACTCCTGGATACTTATTTCTATCTTGCTGTAGTCTTGCTTTTGGTTGCCACTCAACACCTGGGTAGGCATTTCTCTTCTTTAGTATTTTTATATTAGTGACATTGATTTGTTGGCTTTTTCTATATTGTTTCTTACTAAGATTATTAGTACCTAGTCTATCACCTGCAAATGCCATACTACCTAAAATCAATCCGCCGATTACCATGCTGATAATAGGTATTCTTTTATCTTTTCTTGTAAGTGTCTTTTTCATCTTGTATCCTTTTCTAATTTATAATTGAACCTATCTAGGAAACCTTTTTGATAATCGTAGTATATGATAGAAGTGTTTGTTGAGTGTTTACCAGTTATCATCTATGAATGACGCTCACTATAATCACCCCTATGCTATACTTATCTAAAGAAAGTTATTTTTAGGAGCTACTATTGTCTATAAAGCTTTATATCCAAACTCTTGGTCACTATCATATCATCAGTAAAGAAGTAGAACATGAGTTATGATTTTCACCTGAGTGCTATAGTGGAGGAAATGTTTTATCGTCCTAAATGGTATCATTGGATTATCTCTATATTGCTTTTGCCACTCTCTTTGAGTTATGGTGTTGGTATGTGGTTTAGGCGAAGATTGGCTACTCATAAAAAATACTCCGTACCTATTATAAGCATAGGAAATTTAGTAGTTGGTGGTAGTGGCAAGACCCCTTTTGTCATCGCAGTAGCAGAGCACTTTTCTCATAAGCGAGTAGCTATAGTATCACGAGGGTATGGTAGAGAGAGTAGTGGGTTAGTAGAAGTAAGTAGAGATGGTGAAGTGCTATGTAATGCAAGGCAGAGTGGTGATGAGCCTATGCTTATAGCACTATCATCTCCTCATTCCAGTGTCATAGTATCAGAACATAGAGCAGTAGCTATAGAGCTTGCTATCAGTAGAGGTGCTGAGATGATTATCCTCGATGATGGGTTCAATCGTGTGGAGATAGATAAGTTTGAGATACTACTAGAGCCTAGAGTTGTACCTAATGCCTTGCTATTGCCATCAGGCCCCTTTAGGGAGTTTAGAAGTAGTGAAAGATATGCCAATTTGAACCTAAAAGAGGAGGAGGATTATACTCGTAGTGTCACCTATGAAAACCTATCCTCTAGAATGGCTCTAGTAACTGCTATCGCCAATCCAATACGCTTAGATAGATACCTGCCAGAAGGTATAGTAGATAAGGTGTATATGGATAATCATACCTATTTTTCTCAAAGAGATTTGGAGAATATCTTACTGAAAAATAGTGCTTATAGCATACTCATCACAGAGAAAGACTGGGTCAAGATGAGAGAGTTTAAGTTACCCATATCTCTAATGAAGCTAAAATTGCAGATAAATGAAGAAGTATTTTCAGAGATAGAAAATTATATAAAGGATTATGATGAGCGATAAAATAGATGTCATACAGACCCTTCTAGAAGCATTACCATATATCAAAAAATTTAGAAATGAGACAGTTGTCATCAAATACGGAGGCTCAGCTCAGAGTAGTGATGAGCTCAAAGCGAAGTTTGCTCAAGATGTAGTATTGCTTCATACCGTAGGTATACGCCCTGTAGTAGTACATGGCGGAGGCAAGAGTATCACGGCACTACTAGATGATTTGGGAATAGAGAGCAAGTTTGTAGATGGTCAGAGAGTCACTAGTAAGGCAGCTATGAGAGTAGTAGAGATGGTACTCAGTGGTGAGATAAACAAGGAGATAGTAGCCTTGCTTAACTCACAAGGTGCAAAAGCAGTAGGTATCTCTGGCAAAGATGCCAATTTCCTAGAAGCGATTTCAAAAGGCAATGGTGACTTTGGTTATACGGGCGATATCTCTCATGTAGATAGCACACTTTTAGATAATATGATAGAAGATAACTTTGTGCCAGTCATTGCCCCAATAGCAAGTGGCGGTACAGTCGGACACCCAGGGTATAATATCAATGCCGACCTAGCAGCTAGCAAAGTAGCCGCATCGATCAATGCACGAAAAATCCTATTTTTGACTGACACCCCAGGTGTTTTGGATAAAGATGGAAAGCTTATACGCACTCTAGACCTCAAAGAGACAGAAGATTTGAAAGCAGATGGTACAATACATGGAGGCATGGTACCAAAAGTAGATGCCTGCCTAGAAGCAGTCAGAGGAGGGGTTAAAAAAGCCCATATAATCGATGGTAGATTAGAACATTCACTACTCTTAGAGATATTGACAAATAGAGGGGTTGGTACTTGTATTGAGTTTTAATAATAGATGATATCCCCTTCTTTAGCCCATCTCATTGCTTTTTAGATATAATAATACCTTTAAACCTAGATTTATGCAATATAGATTACTAAACTAGCACTATATACTATTTTTATAATTCTACAGCATAATCTGGGTTAAATATATAAACAGGTGGTTTGATGCAATTTATCGAGACTCGTGGTAATGATGGCAGGAGAGATTCTGCTGTAGATTTTTCTGATGCTATACTAAATCCTAGTGCTAGTTTTGGTGGGCTATATGTCCCAGAGGAACTCCCAGATATGGGGATTGGCTTTTTGGCTGATTATCTTAATAGTGACTAT
>DAOUPF010000254.1 GCA_030626265.1 Sulfurovum sp. | reverse complement strand
GCCAGCTCTTATCTCTGATGTTCCTGCTACCGTACCATTAGTTTCCCACAATTGCGTACCATCTGCAACAAAATAATTAATGCCATTGGCTCTAGTAAATGACTCTCCTGATATATCTATCAACTTTTTTGTATTGGTCTCTGTACCATCACTTATCCATATACTTCTATCAGGCAATATAAAAGAGTATGATGAGAAATACATAGTACCATTGAGATCTGTAGGAGTTGAATATGTATCCTGTGTACCACCTAGAACTTTTAGCATTGTTGTACCATCCACTGTACCATTACTCTTCCAGAACTGATTTAAGCCCATACCATTATCACTAGCTATAAAATAGTGACTCCCCTCTACCTGTATAGGGTTGGCATGTCCTAGGAAAGTAGAGCTAAGCGTTGACTTGACTATATCTTTTAGTATACTTGTGCCACCCTCAGTACCATTACTTTTCCACACCTCATTACCATGTACACTATCATCAGCAGTGAAATACAAAGCTCCACCAATATTAGTCATAGATTCAGGATTAGAGCTACTGTTACCATCATTTATGTCTTTTAGCAGTTTAGTACCGAGCACAGTTCCATTACTCTCCCATAGCTCAGTACCACTAGTGACATCAGTAGATGAGAAGTATAGTTTACCTCCAAGAGCTGTCATGGATGACCTACGGATACTGTCACTAAGTTTTATCTCACCCTCAAATGTTCCATCTGTTACCCATAGCTCTGTGTTAGCAACAGTAAAGTACAGTAGACTACCAATAACCAATAAGTCTCTTGGTGTACGACTAAGAGCATCTGTAACAGCTATTGTTCTAAAGATAGTACCGTCAGTTTCATAAATTTTCCTATCATTATCATTACTATAGTGTAATTTACCATCAAACCAAACTAGTGAAGATGGTCTTACATCTTCAGTTCCATATACCTTTGTGCCACCATCAGTCCCATCTGTAGTCCATACTTCACTCCTATGATCATCATATGCTATAAAGTAAGCATTTCCATCCAACTCTACAAATGAACCAGGATATGAACTATCTGCCCCACCATATATATCTTTGAGTATATCTGTACCTGGTCCTGTACCATCACTAATCCAAGGCTCTCTACCACTAGTATCTGTATATCCCGTAAAGTATAGTTTACCATTTATAGCGGTAAGTGAGTTACCATATGCTCCACCAGCATCATTACCACTCCATATGTCTTTGACTAGTGTTGTGCTAGCTTCTGTACCATTGCTCTTCCATAGTTCAATATCATGTAGATAATCTGTGAGCAAAAAGTATAACTCTCCGCCCATGGATGCCATACCATTTATCTCAGGTCTATTATCACTCTCTATAACCTTGATAGCCTTGGTACCATCTTCTGTACCATCACTAGTCCAAAGTTCAGTTTTTCCAGTATTTGAGCTATCTTTGATTACAAAATAGAGAGAACCACCCGCCTCCATCAAGTCTTTTGCTCCTACAGGAAGATTTTTGACTAGTACTGTACCAGAGTCTGTACCATCTGTTTTCCAAAGAGCAGAGAACATAGCAAAGTTTTCTATAAAATATATATCTGTTTCTACTTGTGTAAAATCACGATAGTCAGAGCCAGCAGCCTTAGTATTGATGTCTTTCAGTAGCATTGTACCCGCCTCTGTACCATTGGTAATCCACGGCTCATACTCATGCTCACCATCAACAAATGCAACTACCATTGTATCCAGAGCCGTTATTTCCATAGTATCTACCACAGAATCAGAATTACCATCATTTACCACTAGGCTTATAGTATATGTACCAGCTTTATCAATCACCATAGTAGGTGCCAGTACTGTAGAATTATCAAGCATAGCTATACTTCCTACTGGTTTTGTCACTATGTGCCATAGATATGTGATAGTAGGACTATCCACATCATTACTACCACTGCCATCTAATGTAACTGTAGTATAGGTATTAGCACTCTGGTCTACTCCTGCATTACCTGTAGGTGTAGCATTGACTAGTGGATCTGTACCATTGGCTAGCTCATCCTCATCTGAAGTACCATCATTGTCATCATCTAGATCTATACCATTTGGTATACCATCACCATCTGTATCTACTACTAGAGTAGCTAGATTATCTACTATATCTTGTATCTCATCCTCTGTATCTGCATCTTCCTCATCTAGTAGCAGTATATATGCATTGACATCATCTACACTAGTACCATTGAGATCTACACCTGCATCAGCATAAGCTTCTGCTGTAGGTGCAGTGCCAGTACCGTTACTATCAGCATAAGCCTCTATGAGGTTAATAGCATCTTGCTGAGTGGTATCAGCAGCACCTCCACCACCACAAGCTGTCATCAATACAACTGCAATGCTAATCAAAAACCATTTTACTACTCTCAACATTTTAATCTCCTAGATATGATATTTTAGAGTACATAACAACCCTATACAAATATTGTATCATTAGTTTGTGGCAAATTTGTGGCAAAGAGAGGTAATTTTGTTAATTTGTAGTTTTTAGTAATTTTATTTCTAGTGACAATCTAATATGCAGAAGTCATATACCAATATAAGTGGTATTTGATTGGCTTCTGCACTTGTCTTGTTTATTCTATAGTAGTACTATCTAAAATCTATTGATACCCTCACTCACTATAGCCTCAGTACCTGCATCTGTACCATCTGTTTTCCATAGCTTGGTACCTGCAATATCTGTCGCTACAAATAGTATCACATCGTTGAATACTCCATATATGCCTATATCTGAGCTATCTGCTCCAGCCCAAAAGTCTCTGACCATTTCAGTGCCACCCTCTGTACCATCGCTTTTCCATAGCTCTTCACCATTGATGCCATCATTTGCTACAAAGAGAAGCTTACCATTGAAATTGATTAGACCATCTGGATTGGAGGAGAAGGCACCTGCTCTGATATCTTTGACTAGATTAGTACCTGCCTCTGTACCATCGCTTACCCATAGCTCATATCCATGTGTATCATCTCTCACTTTAAAATAGAGTTTACCATTAACATTGGTGAGCTTATCAGG
>DAOUPF010000206.1 GCA_030626265.1 Sulfurovum sp. | reverse complement strand
GTAGCAGCAGTAGCACTTAAAGAACAAAAAAAGTTACTACTGGCTCCTCGTGAGCTACCATTTTCTGCTATAGCATTGGAAAATATGCAAAAACTAGCTACACTTGGTGTCATCATAGCACCACCAGTCATGGGGTACTACTCCAAATCCAATTCAGTAGAAGATATGGAGAGGTTTATCATAGGCAAGTGGTATGATGTGCTGGGAATTGAGAATAACCTTTATGAGAGATGGGGAAGTAAATGAGAAAAGCAATATATCCAGGGACATTTGACCCCATTACAGTGGGGCATTTAGATATCATCAAGCGAGGGTGTAGTATGTTTGATGAGATTATAGTAGCAGTCGCAGACTCACATGCAAAGAAGCCTATGTTTAACCTAGATCAGAGAGTCGCTATGGTCAAAGCTGCGACAAAGAACCACCCCAAGCTCAAAGTAGTAGGTTTTGATAGCCTATTAGTCACACTATCAGACAAGCTAGACTCCAATATCATCATCAGAGGATTGCGTGCGGTGAGTGACTTTGAGTATGAGCTACAGATGGGATATGCCAATGCCTCACTCAAAAAAGATCTAGAGACTGTATATCTCATGCCTAGCCTCAAGCACGCCTTTGTCAGCTCCTCTGTTGTGCGAACTATATTGACTTTTAATGGTAAAGTAGAGCATCTAATCACACCTGAAGTTCACAAAATGATAAAAAAGTATAGAAGATAATGTATATACTATTTGAAGGGATTGACACTTGTGGCAAAAGCACACAGATAGAGCTATTGGCAGATAAGTACCCTCATATCATCACAACTCATGAACCAGGTGGCACAACATTTGGCATCAAAGCTAGAGAGATACTACTAGAGGACTCACTTAGATCCAAAAGAGCTGAGCTTCTTCTGTTCTTGGCTGATAGAGCTGAACACTATGAAGAGGTCATAAAGCTAAACAAAGATAAAACTATTATCTCCGATCGTGGTTTCCTCTCTGGTATAGGGTATGCTCTAGCCAATGGTGACTTTGATTTTGAAGAGCTTGTTAGACTAAATAGCTTTGCCCTTAGTGGACATTTTCCAGATAAAATTATACTATTTATCACTGATATGAAAACTCTAACAGCTAGAACCATCACTAAAACACTAGATGGTATAGAGCTAAGAGGTCTAGAGTACCTGATAAAAGTACAAAATCATATGAAAGATAGCCTAGAGAAGCTAGATATACCATATCTACTCATAGATGCGACCGAAGACATAGATAGTATACATCAAAAGATACTAACCTATTTAGAGATATAATAGCAAAAATATAGGAAGTGAAGAGTTTATGCAACCTCTAATAATAGGTAATATTTTGGGGGACTGAAGTCTCCACTTCCAAAAACAATTTTATTATTCAAGGAAACAAGCATGATAAACCCCCTACGAGGTATGAAAGACCTCACATTTGAAGATAGTGCTAGATTTGTGTACATTATCACTACGGCTATAGAGATCTCTAAAAGATATGGCTATGAGTATATAGAGACACCTATCCTAGAAGAGACTGCACTATTCCGTCGTTCGGTGGGTGAGAGCTCTGATATCGTAGGTAAAGAGATGTATCAGTTTGAGGACAAGGGTGGCAATGATGTATGTATGAGACCAGAGGGTACAGCAGGAGTAGTTCGTGCCTTTGTCTCTGCCAAGCTTGATCGTCAGCCGTCCACTCAAAAGTTTTACTACTATGGACCTATGTTCAGATATGAGAGACCTCAAAAGGGTCGTTTGAGAGAGTTCCACCAGTTTGGGTGTGAGAGTTTTGGTGAAGCTTCTGTATATGAGGACTTTACTATCATCTCCATGATTGCTCAGATATTTGATGCTCTAGGTATCGGATATGAGTTGCAAATCAACTCTCTAGGATGTGAAAACTGTATGCCCCCATACAAGGAAAATCTAGTCGCATTTCTGACAGATATCAAAGAGGCACTTTGTGAGGACTGCAACAGACGTATAGTTACAAATCCTATCAGAGTACTAGACTGCAAAAACACCAATTGCCAAGCACTTCTACAAGATACACCGAAACTGATAGAAAACCTATGTACTGAATGTGATAGTGACTTCTCCAAACTAAAAGATCTACTGAACAATGCAAACATGAGCTATGAGGTAGATACAAATCTAGTACGAGGTCTAGACTACTACAACAAAGCAGCCTTTGAGTTTGTCAGTAATGATATAGGTGCACAGTCAGCCATAGCTGGTGGTGGACGATATGACAAGCTAGTAGAGTACCTAGATGGTAGAGCTACACCTGCTGTAGGCTTTGCTATGGGAGTCGAGCGAATGATGGAGCTTGTTCAGATGCCTGAGCCTAGTAGAGGTGGTATCTATCTAGGCACTATGAGCCCTGAAGCCATAGATACCCTACTACCTCTTGCCAAGTCCAAACGACTCAGAGAGCAAGTCACAGTAGAGTATCAAGCCAAGAAGCTAAAAGCACACCTAAAAGCAGCTGATAAAATAGGTGCAAAGGTAGCAGCTATCATAGGTGAAGATGAGTTTGCCAATGGCACTATATGGGTCAAAGATTTGGAGAGTAAGGAAGAGAAAACTATACCCGTAGAGGAGTTTTAATGTCAAACTATATCAAGATACTTTTTATAACTACTTCATTGCTAATCTTAGCTGCTTGTGGTAGTAGCTCTGAGAATGAGAAATCTTTTTTATATAATCTATTTACCACAGAATATCTCTGGGCAGACAGAGTATCTAAAGATATCGACTATAGTATATATGCAGATACAAAAGCTATGACTAGAGCCCTGAGAGTCACCCCACCAGATGAGTGGAGCTTCTCTATGACAAAACAAGAGTATGATGATTATACTAGTCAGAAAACAGCAGGTTTTGGATTTGCTCATACTAGTGATACTTTTCGTATATATAGAGTACTGATAGACTCTCCAGCATATGGGAAGCTTCAAAGAGGCGACCAGATACTCAAGATAAACAATATAGATATCACATATACTATACTAAAAAGTGCCAGTAGTGATCTTGGTAATTTAGCAACCTTTACTCTACTAAGAGATGGTAGCACTATAGATATTGAAGTGACTCCCAGAGAGTACACATTCAAAGTATCTCTAGGTAAAATCATCACTCAAAATAGTAAAAAAATAGGCTATTTTAGATATGACTCATTTACTGAAGCTTCTATAGAAGAGATAGAAAACACCTTTACTACCTTTCATAATGAAAATGTAGATGAGCTAGTAATAGACCTACGCTACAATGGCGGTGGTTCTATAAATACAGCTAGTATACTGCTAGATAATATCACAGATGCTTATCTAGGTCAGAGGCAAGTATATCTAGACTGGAATGATGATTATAAGCACAAAAATAGCACTTATCATTTCGATGATGAGAAAGATGGTAATGAGCTAACTATGCAGAGAGTATTTTTTCTCACTACTAAAAATTCCGCTTCTGCTAGTGAGCTTGTGATATCTGCTCTTCGTCCATATCTAGGAGATACCAATGTCATAACTATAGGTGATGACACTGGTGGCAAGCCTGTAGGTATGAGTGGTAGGGTATATGGAGAAAATTACTATTTTTTAATCAACTTTTTCGTGAGAAACGAT
>DAOUPF010000166.1 GCA_030626265.1 Sulfurovum sp. | reverse complement strand
CCCATTGACCAAGATCAGTAGGTATATAAATACCCCTGTAAGTACCATAAGCCATATATGTAAATGCAGCAGCAGTAATGATCACTGTAGTGCCCACTAGAGAATCTAACTTTTTCATAACATTAGCTCCCACTAGTATATATACAGCGTAGACCAAAGCCGCTGTTATACCAAGCATGACACCAATTATATTAATATTGTAAAACTTTAATCCTACTACTAAAGTTGCACCTATTGTAGTCAATATAAGAGCAGATATATCCCTTGGTTTAATTTTTGATTTTAAGATAGATACTGATATTAGTAAAACTATTGCTGGGTACAGATATAGTAGTATGGATGCCATAGATGAGCTTATCAAATCAACAGTAGAGAAGTATGAGAATGACTGTACTGAGTACAATACTGCACCCATGAATACCAGAATAGCAAGCACTTTACCTCTAGGATAAGTATAGCCTTTGAAATATATATATAAATTTAATAAAATAGTTGCTATGAGAAAACGAAACAACAAAATAGTCTCCACATCTAACCCACTATCATATGCATATGTAGCAAATATAGGCATAAAACCAAAGGAGGTAGCAGAGATAATAATCAATAAAAAACCAAAAAACTTCATCTCTAATTCCTCTTTGTAATTATAATGAATTTTATCATATTATATTACTAAAATACCATAAAATATAATACTAGAACCTCTTTACCTTTCATTATCAAAACCTAAATAAGCTAAAAATATTAAATATTGCATATCTATTTCCATGGTTGTAGTTTAGCATATTTTATCATAGGTTTTTTTGAATTATTTTAGTCATGTACTAAATATCAACAAGCCCTTCCAAACAGCTAATCCAAACAAATAATATGATAACATAACCTATCAAAATAGGGGGGTCTATGAGACTATATACATTATATACCAACTGTTATTATAGGCTAGAGTTTAGAGGACTAATATGAGTTTGATTAGTGCTTTGTCACCTGAGCCAAGATAATCAAATATGCTAAATAAAAAAGAAATCATACGCGATATGCTAAAACAGACAAATGCAAAAATTACTTTAGTTTTAACTCTGCTCTTTGGTATACTCTTTACTCTAATCTTTAACAGCTATATGCTGCCATCGTTTAAAGATCAAATTATGAAAAACACTGTTAATGATGCTAAAAAAATATCACATTATTTAATAAAAGAGTATAAAGATGAAGATAGACTTGCAGAGTTGAATATTATAAAAAAGCACTTAGGTATCTATAAAATCAAACTATTTGACCCTACAGGATTAACAATATTCTCTACAAGTAAAAAAAATATTGGTAAGATAAATAAACATAGTCATTTTCAAGATATTGTTGCAAAAGGAAACTCCTACTATAAAATTGTCAAAAAAGGTAAAAAAGCTTTAGAGGGGCAATATATAGAGCTTGATATTGCAGAGGTCTATATCCCGATTATGGAAAACGGCGTATTTATCAATGCCTTTGAAATCTACTATGATATTAGTTCTGAAGTTAATAATTTTAATAACTTAATATTGAAACTAAGAATTGTTAATTTTTCTATTGTATTGCTATTTACTATTTTAATGATTTTTATACTTTTTAGAACAAGCAAGGCAAATATAAAAGAGAAAGAGAATCAAGAAAAACTACTCTCTGAACAATCAAAAATGGCAACTATGGGTAAAATGATTGATGCTATAGCACATCAATGGAAACAACCTCTTGCTACAATAAACTCAACTGTACAAAGTCTAGATATAAAAATAATGCTTGGGAAAAAACTAGATAATAAATATATGCTAGAAGTATCTAAAAGTACTCGTGAGCAAGTAGAACATTTAATCTCAACTATTGATGAATTTAGACAATTTTTTAGACCAAATCAAGAACAGACTATCATATCTGTAAAAAAACTAATTAACTCTACTTTATCACTAATGGAAGATACACTAATATCAAACAGCATAGAAGCTGAAGTAATCGGAGAGGATAATATAAAAGTATCATGTATGCCAAATGAATTTAAACATGTATTTATTAATCTTATAAATAACTCTAAAGATGCTTTTATTGAAAAAGATATTAAAAAAAGAAAAATAATCTTTGAAATATTAAAAAATGATAACAAAGTAATTGTAACTATATCTGATAATGCAGGTGGGATACCAGATAAGATTATAAAAAATATTTTTAAATCAAACTTTACTACTAAAGAGGAAGGAAAAGGGACGGGAGTAGGTCTTTATTTGACAAAACAAATTATTGAAAAACAAAACTCTACTATAGAGGCTAAAAATATAGATGTTGGAGTAAAATTCACTATCTCACTCCCCCCTATAGGCTAAGGGTAGAGGGCTATGAAGTGGTAACAATAGAGTTTATTGGACAATCTAAAAGAAAAAATAGCGCTATAGAACCTCTACTCTTCCATCACGCATAACAACCGTATCTTCTATCCTGATTCCAAACTCACCTGGGATATAGATACCTGGCTCTATCGTGTATACCATGTTATCTTCTATCTTGGTTCTTGAACTAGTAGAGATATATGGCATCTCATGTATATCTAGACCTACTCCATGTCCTGTGGAGTGTATGAAGTATTTCCCAAAACCAGCTTTTTCTATAGTGTCTCTACAGATTGCATCTATTTTATTGGCTTTCATTCCAGACTCTGCATTGGCTATGGCTTTGTCATGTGCTTTGAGTACTGAATCATATGCTCTTTGGATTTTTTTACTCTTGTATTTCTGTTTTTTATTAAATGAAAAACCATCTTTTACTCGAACAGTTCTTGTTCTATCAGAACAGTATCTTTTATACTTTAGTCCAGCATCAAATAGGAGTAAATCATCATTTTTAAGTATTTTATCTGTTGGCAGTGCATGTGGTTTGGCAGCATTGGCACCGATAGCTACTATAGGATCAAAGCTCAATGATAGCTTACCAAAATCAGACATATAAGAGCTAGCCAAAAAGTTCAACTCTCTCTCATCTTTACCTATACCTTCAACATCTATCATCATAGCAAAGTCACGAAAAGCCCTAGCTCCCAATTTGGCTGCCCTTGCAAGTATCTTTATCTCATCATCACTTTTTATCATACGCTTTTTATGAGAAAAGTCTACTTTGGATTTCCAATCAACTTTTGTTTTGCTCTGTATACGCATGATGGTATAGTGATCCCACTCTTTGGGGTCATATGATACTCTGCTGACTTTACATTTGTTTATAAGTTTTGCTGCTCTATAAGAGAGGTCAGCATCTATGATGACTTGTGTGGGCTTACTTGAGAGGCTCTCTTTTGCATCTTGTGTGTATCTACTATCTGTGATGAAAAAAGAGTCTGAACCTAGAGATAGGTATATGCAGTTGTCATTACTATACCCACAAGCATAATATATGGCATTTTCATTGCTTAGGATATAGTTCATGTTACTATTGTGCTTGTGCTTGTGCCTGTGCTTTCTGTGAAGCCTCTAGCTCGCCCATGATTTGAGTCATACCAACCATTGCTAGATGATAACCAAATGGTCCAACACCAGCAATGACACCAGAACATACTTCTGCTGTCATAGAGTGTCTTCTGAACTCTTCTCTAGCATGAATGTTACTAAGATGTACTTCTATCACTGGAAGCTGTGCTGCTGATATAGCATCACGGATAGCAATAGATGTATGTGAGTATGCAGCTGGGTTGATGATGATACCTTGTGCATCGCCTATACACTCTTGGATGCGATCTACTATCTCACCCTCTAGATTGCTTTGAAAAAACTCTATCTCGATGTTGCTCTGCTGTGCAAATGACTTCATCTGCTCATGTATCTGCTCTAATTTCATTGGTCCATAAATATGCTGCTCTCTCATGCCTAACATGTTGAGATTTGGTCCTTGGATTACTACTACTTTCATTTTTGCTTCCCTTTGCGGTAAATTTTGGTATTATTTTACAGAAATAGCAATTAATAGGCGTTGATAAGGAATAAATTTGAAGATAATCATAGCAGACTACATATACACAGCAAATGGATATATCACAGGAGAAGCCATAGCCTTTGATAAACAAATACTAGCTATTGGACTAGCAGATAAACTCACAGAACAGTATCCCCAAGCAGAGATAATCCGTACCAAGCCTCACAGTATAATCTACCCAGGATTTATAAACACTCATGTACATCTAGAGTTTTCCTCCAACAAAACCACACTAGAGTATGGTGACTTCATGACATGGCTACACTCAGTGATAGAGAATCGTACAGAGCTGATGGAGTCCTGTGATGATGAGAGGATGATAGAAGCTTGTGATGAGAT
>DAOUPF010000226.1 GCA_030626265.1 Sulfurovum sp. | reverse complement strand
GATGATTTTGTTAATCTTATCTTCACTTTTGAGTATAGCCTCTAGCTTGGCTATAGTCTTGAGAAGCTCGTTTAATTCATTCTCTATCTTCTCTATCTCTAGTCCAGTGAGACGACGCAAACGCATCTCTAGGATAGCTTTTGCCTGTATCTCACTGAGGCTGAATCTAATCATGAGATTTTCTCTAGCATGAGTATCATCATCACTAGCACGGATGATTTTGATCACTTCATCTATGTTGTCAACGGCAATCTTTAGACCCTCAAGTATATGTGCTCTAGCTCTGGCTTTTTCGAGGTCAAATATAGTTCTACGGATAACAACAGTTTTTCTATGATTTAAGAAAAGCTCCATTAGCTCCATGAGATTAAATACTTTTGGCTCTTTGTTGACGATTGCTAACATTATGATACCAAAGGTAGTTTGCATCTGAGTGGATTTGAATAGATTGTTTAGAACTATCTCACTCATGGCATCTCTTTTTAGCTCCATGACCACACGGATACCCTCACGATCCGACTCATCACGAATCTCAGATATACCTTCTATATGTTTGTCTCTTACTAGCTGGGCTGTATTTTCTATGAGACGAGATTTGTTCACTTGGAAAGGAAGCTCATCTATGACAATGACTTCTCTATTGCCTTTTTGCTCTATATGTGTCTTGGCACGGACTTTTATTCGTCCTCGACCTGTAGTGTATGCATCAGTGATACCTTTGCGACCAAATATGATACCACCAGTTGGAAAATCTGGACCTTTTACTACATTCATGAGGTCCTCTATAGTGGCTTCAGAGTTGTCTATGCGAATGAGTAGGGCATCTATGAGCTCATCTAGTCTATGAGGTGGTATGTTTGTAGCCATACCGACTGCGATACCATTTGAACCGTTTAGGAGTAGGTTTGGTACACGAGAAGGAAGTACATCAGGTTCCATTCTTGCATCATCATAAGTAGGGACAAAATCTACTGTATCTTTGTCTAAGTCAAAGAGTAGTTCTCCTGCAATCTTTGTCATACGGGCTTCTGTATATCTCATGGCTGCTGCATTGTCACCATCAACAGAACCGAAGTTTCCTTGACCATCTACAAGTGGTGCTCTCATGGAAAAATCCTGTGCCATACGCACCAAGGCATCATATATAGAGCTATCACCATGTGGGTGATACTTGCCCATAACTTCTCCAACAACCTGTGCAGATTTTTGATAACGACTCTGGTGGCTTAGATGTAGTGTGTGCATTCCATATAGGATTCTTCTGTGTACTGGCTTGAGTCCATCGCGAGCATCAGGCAATGCCCTACCAACGATAACACTCATAGAATAGTCTAGGTAGCTAGCCCTCATACTATCCTCTATCAATACCTCACCTACATTATCGTTGTTTTCAAATAGATCACTCATATGTGTCCTTTTAAAATTGCATAACAGTAATGTTGTGCAATAAATATAATAAAAAGGATTATATCTAAAAGATTATAAATATGTGGGATATAATGATTATTTGCGTAGGATTCTTTTTACAACCTCAGAACATATAGTCAAGCCAAAAGCCCCCGTCACGCCTACAAATGAGCCTTTCTCTTTGCACTTAGCCTCTTCGGGTGAAAACACTACCGTAAAATTACGGTCAAATCTAGCTTTTTTTAGCTCATTTCTTATCTTTCTACCTAGTGCATCTCCGTGGCTTTTCCATATGGATGCTACCTCTATTTTACTGGTATCATAGCGTTTGGCAGAGCCTAGAGACATGATGAGCTTTTTGTACTCCCTCTTGGCTAGTTCTATCTTTACTTTTGTGGTATCTGCTGCGTCTATTATCAAGTCATATGCTGTAAAGTCAAATGACTCTATCCATGCCATATTCATCTGCTGCTCTATAGTCTCTATCTCTGGATATAGCTCTTTTAGCTTCTCTAGTTTTGGCTCCCCTATGGCTTCTGAGCCTATTTGACGATTTTGGTTAGTGATATCAAATGTATCATAGTCTACGATAGTGATATCAGTGATACCAGTTCTATATAGGCAGTCTAGGGCATAGCCTCCTACACCACCGACTCCTAGTATAATGATTTTGGCTTGCTTTAGCCTAATGAAGTCTTCATCGCCAAAGAGCTGACGACAGCGTTGGTATCTCATGAGTTACCACTATACTTTTTAAGCACTTGTATCACTTATCTTTAAATCTTTAAATTGAGAGAGCCTTAAGAGAGATTTATCATTTGTAAGAAACTGCTCACAACTACTACGAACTGCAGAATAAAGTACCAATAAATCTTCAAAATCATTAAAATCACCATCAAAGAATGAAGATTTACCAAAAGTAAAGTCACTATGATTTAAGTATATTGGGTTAATTTCCTGAGTTAGGGCATCTATGGCTTGGACTACAACTTGGCTAGATATCTTTCGTCTTTCTGTCAATATATAGTAAAATGAAGTTATGAAGTCACCTGATAGGTAAAATTCTATCATTTCATTATCTTTGTGTTGCATATACCACTCAACAGAAGCAGTAGAAGTGGCTCTTGTGGTATCTAGTAAGTCTAAGCAGATATTTGCATCTAAGAATATTCGTATCAAAATTTCTCACTATTTTTAATCTGTGATTTCTTGAGTTTTTTATAGTCATTGGTTCCTATATGACTATCTAGCATACCAATAAATGAACCTGTACGCTTGTTCGCTCTTTTTTCTATGTATTGCAATATCTCTGGTTCTTTTACTACTGCTTTAAGATATATTGTGATAGCTTCTGTAAGATTATTATGTTTAGTTAGTAGTATCTTTTGAGCTTTTTCAATAAGCTCCTTGTCAAGCAAAAAGTTTTTTCGTATTTTGGCTATAATCATAATGCAAATCCTTATGTATAGTTATTATATGTATGATATCTAAACATATATTAGATTAACATAAAATGAACCCTTCATAGCCATGACTCCAAAGCTTTTATATCATCGTAGCTTGTCATATCTGTATGTATAGGTGTGATGGATACAAATCCTTGGTCTATAGCCTCAAAATCTGTGATATATCCTTCTGTATCTATCCAGTGCAGGCTTGGTAGTCCTATCCAGTAGTACTCTACTCCTCTAGGATTGTAATGTACTTCAGCAGGGTTGTCATAGACTCTATTCCCAGCTCTTGTAACTCTATATCCTTTGCACTCATTTTTGTGTATGGGAGGGATATTTACATTTAGAAATTTTCGTGAGGGCAGAGGGAAGTTACCAGAAAATATCTTCTCTACCAGCTCTACTATACTCTTCTGTGCCAAGTCATATCCAAACTCATCTACATTTTGGCACTGGTCTTCGCATACTTGTGAGATAGCAATAGCTGGGATACCTTGTAAGACTGCCTCCATAGCTCCTGATGCTGTACCTGAATAAGTGATATCTTCACCCATATTTGCACCTTTGTTGATACCAGATATGACGAT